>NZ_JCANUT010000005.1:0-139883 GCF_059569095.1 Propionivibrio pelophilus DSM 12018
GCTTCGTTCCACACACAGGTCGGATATACGGTCGCAGTCGCACCCATTTGCCCTATCTCAACTCGCTCTTGCAAAACGGGAGGAGTCCATATACGGAATCCAGAAAATCCAACGAACTGGACCCCGGCCTTCGCCGGGGTGGCGAATGGTTCAGCGTTTCCTTAGTAGCGGTAGTGCTCGGTCTTGTACGGACCTTCGACCGGAACGCCGATATAGGCCGCCTGCTGTTCGGTGAGCGTGGTGAGCTCGACGTTGAGCGTCTTGAGCTGCAGGCGGGCGACCTTTTCGTCGAGATGCTTGGGCAACGTATAGACGCCGACGGGGTACTCGGCCGTCTTGGTGAACAGCTCGATCTGGGCGATCGTCTGGTTGGCGAACGACGAGCTCATCACGTACGACGGGTGGCCAGTCGCGCAGCCTAGATTCACCAGCCGGCCCTTGGCCAGCAGAATGATGCGGTTGCCCGACGGCAGGGTGATGTGATCGACCTGCGGCTTGATCTCTTCCCAGGTGTAGCCTTCGATCGAGGCGACGTTGATTTCGGAGTCGAAGTGGCCGATATTGCAGACGATGGCGTTGTGCTTCATTTTGACCAGATGCGGGTGGTCGATGACGTGGTAGTTGCCGGTGCAGGTGACGAAGATGTCGGCCTTGTCGCAGGCGTAGTCCATGGTCACGACGCGGTAGCCCTCCATCGCCGCCTGCAGCGCACAGATCGGGTCGACTTCGGTGACCCACACCTGCGCCGAGAGGGCGCGCAGTGCTTGCGCCGAGCCCTTGCCGACATCACCGTAACCGCAGACGACGGCGATCTTGCCGGCAACCATCACGTCGGTCGCACGCTTGATGCCATCGACCAGCGATTCGCGGCAGCCGTAGAGGTTGTCGAACTTGGACTTGGTGACCGAGTCATTGACGTTGATCGCCGGGAACTTGAGTTCGCCGTGCTCGTGCATCTGGTACAGGCGATGCACGCCGGTGGTGGTTTCCTCGGTGACGCCCTTGATCTGGGCGAGGCGCGTCGAGTACCAGGTCGGGTCGGTTTTGAGCTTGGCCTTGATCGCGGCGAAGAGCACGGTGGCTTCTTCGCTGTCCGGCTTGTCGAGGACCGAGATGTCCTTCTCGGCGCGGGCGCCGAGGTGCAGCAGCAGCGTCGCATCGCCGCCGTCGTCGAGGATCATGTTCGAGTAACCTCCATCGGCCCACTCGAAGATGCGGTGGGTGTAGTCCCAGTAGTCGGTCAGCGATTCGCCCTTGACGGCGAAGACCGGGATGTTCTGCGCGGCGATGGCGGCAGCGGCGTGATCCTGGGTCGAGAAGATGTTGCACGAGGCCCAGCGCACTTCGGCGCCGAGCGCGGTCAGCGTCTCGATCAGCACGGCGGTCTGGATGGTCATGTGCAGCGAACCGGTGATGCGCGCGCCCTTCAGCGGCTGGCTGGCCGCGAATTCCTCGCGGATGGCCATCAGGCCGGGCATTTCGGTTTCAGCGATGCGGATTTCCTTGCGGCCCCAATCGGCGAGGGCGAGGTCGGCGACGACGTAGTCGGTAAATGCAGCCACAGCTGTTCTCCTTTGAACTGTCGCCGGGCTGGAAGCAGGAGGTCGTGGTGCTGTGCTGTCTCACGCTGCTTACCATGTCCGGCATGGGTTGGTCAGGTGAGCGCCGTTGAGGGATCCGAGCCTGAAATCGTTCGATACGTTGATCGGCGATCTTGCAGCGCTCCTCGGATAAGTCCGCGATTATACGCGGAAAAATTTGTGACAAGTATTGTCAGGTCGACGTTGGCCGATCGTCGTCTGTCGCGTGCAGTTGTACGCGAACCTGGTTGCGCCCGCCTTCCTTGGCCGCGTAGAGCGCGTGATCTGCGCGGATCAGCGGTGCGTCCGGGTTGGGGTCCGTGCCGGTGATGAGGGTGACGCCGATGCTGATGGTGATGCGTAGTTCAGCGCTGCCGGCCTCGATCGAGCGCGCTTCGATGGCGTGGCGGATGCGCTGGGCAACCGTTTCGGCGTTGGCCGCGTCCGAATTTGGCAGGATGACGCCAAATTCCTCGCCGCCCAGGCGGCCGATCGTGTCGATCTCGCGCAGTGTCGAGTGGACTGCGCTGGCAAAGTCGACCAGCACGGCGTCGCCGGCCGCATGGCCGTAGGTGTCGTTGATGCGCTTGAAATGATCGATGTCGATCATCAGCAAGCCGCTGCTCAGCCCGGAGCGCTTGCCGGTGACGATCTCGCGCTCGAGTTGCTCGGTGAAGCGACGCCGACTGGCCAGCCCGGTCAGGCTGTCGGTGGTCGCCAGGCGGGTGAGCAGCTCGCTTTTTTCCTGCCCTTCGATGGCGCTGATCAGCATTTCCGCCAGCGAACGCAACAACCCGGGGTCGGGCTGCTTCCAGGGCGGGCCGGGTTTTCGGCTGGCGAAACAAAGAACGTAATCGCCGACCTGCTTCCGGCTGAGGAAGGTGCCCACGATGCCGTCGATGCCCAGCTCGGCGAGCGGAGAAAACCGCAGGCGCTCGATCTCCGGCATGTTGTGGATCCCGGCGAAATGGAGGTTTCCTTCGGCGTCGGGGCGGGCCAAGGCGGGCCAAAGTTTCTCTGCCGTCATTTCAGTCAATTGGCCGCTGGCGATGTGCCGATCATCGCCGGTGCTTTCGTCCGCAATCCACAACTGCAGATCGTAGCCGATCGAGTCGGCGTTCCCGGTCATCGTTCTCCGGCGGAGCAGAACGGAATGATCAGCACCGATCCGGCGGGCCATGAGATTCATCGCCCAGCGAACATCGCTTCTGACGTCGGCCGCCGTCTCGTGCGGGAGCCTGACCAGCCGTCCGGCGATATCGCCGAGCGCGCTCTCGAGGTCGCGGCGGAATGCCTGGACGCGGAAGGCATGAATCAGGGCGAGCGCGATGAAGGCAAACAAGGTTGTGACGACCGCCGCGGAGAGCAGAATGTTCCGGTGGAGGTTGTCTTCCATTTCGGTAATATGGGCGTCGGTCTGCTCACCCACGAGCGCTAGCGCCCGTGAATAGACTTCCTTGTCATTCTCGTAGGCGTCGCTGAACAAAAGCTGTTGCGCCTCCTCGAGATGCCCGGAGCGGGCGAGCGCCAGCGCGTCGGTTTCCATTTTGACGAGGCGGTCGTTGGCCTGGCTTGTCTCGTTGATGGCCTTTTCGGCCGGCGGATAAAGGCGGCGCACCCGGGCCAGTTCATTTTCGAGCAAGGGGGCATGGTGGCCGTAACGTCCCCCCCACTTGCCCCCGCCGGTAAAGGCGGCCATTCGCGCCGACATGGTCAGTACTTCATCGTAGTAACGAATTGCGCTGACCGAGGAGGTCAATTCGTGCGCATGGAGTTTCGTCGCACGATAGTCCGAGAATGTCGTGAAGCTGAGATAAGCGGCAGATCCGAACAGCAGAACGGCAACCAGCAGTGTCCGCGCGAAGCGCTTGGAAGCAGCCAGACGGGAGGGGGCGGCCGGCACGTTCCGTCTCCCGTTCGGGTCAGAGGGCGTCCAGCCCTGACCACAATGCATTCAGATCCGGAAAGTTCCACTTCGCGGGGTCTTCCCGGCTGGCGATTTTTTCCGGGCAGCCGGGCTGCGCGAGGTCGATGACTTCCGTCGGAATCCGCGTGTTGCTGCGCGTCGAGAAAAATACCTTGATCCGCGGCGTCAGCAACGACCTGGCCGACTGTTCGATGACGAGGCCCAGACGGCCGGAGTTGAGCCGGACCAGCGAGCCGATCGGGTAGATGCCGAGGCTCTTGACGAAGGCCTGGAACACTGTCGGATCGAAGTGGCCGGCCCACTCGGCCATCTTGCGCAGCGACTCGGCAGGGTCCCAGCCGGCCTTGTAGGGGCGGTTGGAGGTGATCGCGTCGTAGACGTCGCAGACGGCGCCCATCTTGGCGTACAGGCTAATTTCCTTGTTCTTGAGCCCCTTCGGGTAGCCCGAGCCGTCGGTCTTTTCGTGATGATGCAGGACCACGTCGAAGGTGATGTCGTCGATGTCGTGGCTTTCCTGCAGCAGCTTGTAGCCTTCCGCCGGATGGTTCTTCATGATCCGGAATTCGTCGTCGGTGAGCTTGCCCGGCTTGTTGAGCACCTCCATAGGCATCATCGCCTTGCCCAGATCGTGCAGCAGGCCGGCGATGCCGAGCTTGCTGACCAGATCCTCGTCGAGCTTGAGTTGACGGCCCAGGGCGATCATCAGCGCGCAGACGGCGACCGAATGCATGTAGGTGTAGTCGTCGGCGGTTTTCAGGCGGGCGAGGCTGATCAGGGCGCCGGGGTTGCGCGTCACCGAATCGGAGATTTCCTCGACAAGCTTTTTTGCGTTGCCGGCGTCGATGGCTTTGCCCATCCGCGCTTCCTGGAACATCGAGGTGACCGCGCGCCGGGCCTGGGCGCAGATCCTGGCGGCGCGGGCCAGTTCCTCCTTGGTCGACGTCGGTGCTATTTCACGTTGCGCTTCGGCGGCCTTGTGCAGCTCGGCGTCAACCTGCGCCTCCGACTCGGCCTCGGAAATCGCCGATTCATCCGGGGCAACGTCGATGCCTTTCGCGCAGTCGATCCACACTTCCTGGATGCTGCTCGCCCGGATGCGCTCGATGTCCTTCGGGTCGGTAATCACGAAGGAATTGCGCCAGAACGGGTGTTCCATCCAGGAGCCGCAGAATTCCTTGAGGAACATCCCGACGGTGAGTTGCTTGACACTGATTCTCTTGAGCATTTTGGGCGAGGATGGAGGGCGCAGGTCGAAGTTTTATCAGAAATTCTTCCTGGCCGCCATGCGCCTGAAAGATACAAAAAAGCCGACGAACGGCGTCGTCGGCTTTCCGGCTTGCGCAGGGAAATTACAGACCGGCGTCGGCGCGCAACGCGGGGGCCTTGTCGATCGCTTCCCAGGTGAATTCCGGCTCCTCGCGACCGAAGTGGCCGTAGGCGGCGGTCTTGGTGTAGATCGGCCGAAGCAGGTCAAGCGTCTGGATGATGCCCTTCGGGCGCAGGTCGAAGTGCTGGCCAACCAGTTCGGCGATCTTTTCGTCGGCGATCTTGCCGGTGCCGAAGGTTTCGACCATCAGCGACACGGGCTTGGCGACACCGATGGCGTAGGCGATCTGCACTTCGCAACGGTCGGCGAGGCCGGCGGCGACGACGTTTTTCGCCACGTAGCGCGCGGCGTAGGCCGCCGAGCGGTCGACCTTGGACGGGTCCTTGCCCGAGAAGGCTCCGCCGCCGTGACGAGCGGTGCCACCGTAGGTGTCGACGATGATCTTGCGCCCGGTCAGGCCGCAGTCACCGTGCGGGCCGCCGACGACGAAGCGGCCGGTCGGGTTGATCAGGAAGCGGGTCTTGTCGGTCAGCATGTCCTTCGGCAGGACCGGCTTGATGATTTCCTCGATCACCGCCTCGGAGAGCTGGGCGTGCGAAATGTCCGGGTTGTGTTGCGTGGAGACGACGACGGTGTCGATGGCTACCGGCTTGCCGTCGACGTAGTGCACCGAGAGCTGGCTTTTGGCGTCCGGGCGCAGCCACGGCAGGCGGCCGTCCTTGCGTACCTCGGCCTGGCGCTGCATGAGGCGGTGCGCATAGTAGATCGGGAACGGCATCAGTGTCGGCGTTTCGCGGCAGGCGTAGCCGAACATCAGGCCCTGGTCGCCGGCGCCCTGGTCGAGGTCGATGCCCTGGCCTTCATTGACGCCCTGGGCGATGTCCGGCGACTGGCGGTTGATCGCCGCGAGCACGGCGCAGCTCTTGTAGTCGAAGCCGATTTCGGAATCGTTGTAGCCGATGCGGCGCACGGCTTCCTGGGCGATCTCGCGGTAGTTGATGTGCGCCTTGGTGGTGATTTCGCCGGAAATCACGACGAGGCCGGTGGATACCAGCGTCTCGCAGGCGACGCGGCCCGTCGGGTCTTCAGCCAGGATGGCGTCGAGGACGGAATCGGAAATCTGGTCGGCGACCTTGTCGGGATGGCCTTCGCCAACCGACTCGGAGGTAAAGAGATACTCTCTGGACATGTGACATGTGCTCCAATGAAAAACCCCGGTACGACAGCGAAGTCGACTCCGGGGTTCGAGCAGACGACGCTTTAGCAGTATTTGCAGCATCTGACGATGCTTTTCGCCCTGCAAGTTGTCCTGATTAACTCGGCGAATGGGATAATTGTAGTTTTTCGGAAATCCGGGGTCAAACCCGTTATCAACAGGGTTATTCGTGGCGTTCGTCTTTCGTCTGCTCAGTCATCTGCCGCTCCTTTGGCTGCATCGCCTGGGCGCCGTCGCCGGCTGGCTGTCCTGGCTGTTTTCCCCGACCTATCGGCGGCACCTGCGCGAGAACATGCAGCTGGCGCTCGGCGAGGCGGGCGAACGCCGCGTGCGGGCGGCGGCCGTCGCCGAGGCCGGGCGGCAGTCGCTGGAGCTGCCGAAAATCTGGTTGCGCCCGTTGGAGGAAGTCGTCGGGCGTGTTGTGAAAGTGTCCGGCTGGGAGCTGGCCGAGGCGGCGATGCGCGACGGCAGGGGCATCCTCTATCTCACCCCGCATCTCGGTTGCTTCGAAGTGACCGCACAGTACCTGTCGACGCATGCCCCGATCACCGTGCTCTACCGCCCGCCGAAGCAGCGCTGGCTGCAGGCGATGATCGAGGAGAGGCGCGCGCGCGGGCAGTTGCGTATCGCGGCGGCCGATCTGGCCGGCGTGCGTTCGCTGATCAAGGCGCTGAAAAAGGGCGAGGCGGTCGGCATGCTGCCGGACCAGGCACCGAAGATGGGCGAGGGGCGCTGGCTCGACTTCTTTGGCAAGCCGGCCTACACGATGACGCTGGCGGCGCGGCTGACCGAAACCCACGCGGCGGTGATCATGGTCTGGGCCGAGCGCCTGCCGGGCGGCGCGGGTTACCATTTTCACCTGCAGGCGCCGTCGCAACCGATCACCGGGACGACCGAGGAGCGTGCGCAGCGGATCAATCACGAGATCGAACGCCTGATCATGCAGTGCCCGGCGCAGTATCTGTGGAGCTACAACCGCTACAAACGTCCGCGCGGCGTCGAGCCGCCTCCGGAGAATCGCTGATGCAACTCGCCTTCTGTCTCTACAAGTACTTTCCGTTCGGCGGCCTGCAGCGCGACTTTCTGCGCATCGCGCTGGCCTGTCAGGCGCGCGGGCACGCGATCCGCGTTTATACGATGGGCTGGGAGGGCGAAATTCCTCCCGGGTTCGAGGTCGTCGTCGTGCCGGTGAGCGCGTTCAGCAACGTCCGGCGCAATGCTCGCTTCACCGACTGGGTTTTCCGCGACCTCGAGCGGCGGCCGGCCGATCGCGTGGTCGGTTTCAACAAGATGCCCGGCCTCGATGTCTATTTCGCCGCCGATCCGTGTTACGAGGAGAAGGCGCGCACGCTGCGCAATCCACTCTACCGGCTCTCCGCCCGTTACCGCCATTTCGCCGCCTACGAGCGCGCCGTCTTTGCGCCGGAGAGCACGACCGAGATCCTGATGATCTCGCAGGTGCAGCAGCCGTTCTTCGAGAAGCACTACGGCACGCCGCCGCAGCGTTTCCACCTCTTGCCGCCGGGAATCGCGCGCGACCGGCGGGCGCCGGCCAATGCGGCGGAAATTCGCGCCGCTTTCCGCAAGGAATTCGGGCTGGGCGACGATGACCTGCTGCTTCTGCAAGTCGGTTCGGGGTTCAAGACCAAGGGGCTTGATCGCAGCCTGAAGGCGCTGGCGGGACTGCCGGACGCGCTGCGGCAGCGCACCCGGCTGATCGTCATCGGCCAGGACGATCCGGCGCCGTTCCGGCGGCTGGCCGCGACGCTCGGCGTGAGCGAGCGGGTGAGCATCCTGCCGGGGCGCGACGATATCCCGCGTTTCCTGCTCGGTGCCGATCTGCTGATCCATCCGGCGTACAACGAAAACACCGGCACGGTCCTGCTCGAAGCGCTGGTTGCCGGCCTGCCGGTGTTGACCACGGCCGTTTGCGGCTACGCGCACTATATCGAGGATGCCGACGGCGGGCGTGTGGTGCCGGAACCGTTCGTGCAGGAAACGCTGAATGCGACGCTGGCGGAAATGCTCTCCGACCCCGCGGCGCGCGCGCGCTGGCAGACCAACGCCCTGGCCTTCGCGGAGACAGCCGATATCTACAGCAATGCCGAGCGGGCGGCCGACCTGATCCTGCGGGAGCCTGCGTGAGCGAACAGATCGTGCATCTCGACGAACCGTTCCGCCGTCTGTGGGCGGGGCGCGATCCCTTCGTCGCCGTCGAGGAACTGAAAGGCGAAGTGTTCCGCGAACTCGAAGCACGCCGCACGCTGCGCACCGAGGTTGCCGGACGCGGCTATTTCGTCAAGATCCATCGCGGCGTCGGCTGGGGCGAGATCGTCAAGAACCTGCTCTGCCTGCGTCTGCCGATCCTCGGCGCGGGCAACGAGTGGCAGGCGATCCGGCGGCTGGAGCAGCTCGGCGTCGATACCATGCGCGGCGTCGCTTTCGGCCAGCGCGGCGGCAACCCGGCGAAGCAGCATTCGTTCATCGTCACCGAGGAACTGGCGCCGACGGTCAGCCTGGAAGACTACTGCCGCGACTGGCCGACGAATCCGCCGCCGCTGGCGATGAAGCGGGCGCTACTCCGACGCGTTGCGGAAATGGCGCGGCGCATGCACGAGGGTGGGGTCAATCACCGCGACTTTTACATCTGCCACTTCCTGTTGCATCTCGAACCGGCGCCGACGCCCGACAAGCTGAAGCTGTCGCTGATCGACCTGCACCGCGCGCAGATTCGCGACAGGACGCCGCGCCGCTGGCGCGACAAGGATCTCGCCGCGCTGCACTTTTCGGCACTGGCCATCGGCCTGACGCGCCGCGACATCTTCCGTTTCCTCTCGCTGTATTTCGACCGTCCCCTGCGTCGCGTCCTGAAAGAGGAATCCCGGCTACTGGCTTACCTTGCAAGCGAAGCGGCCCGCCTGCAGGCGCGCTATCTTCGCAAGTACGCGAAGGCGGGCGGGCAATGATCTTCTGGTGTTTCGATCAGCAGGACGCTACTGCCCGCCGCCTGTTTGGCTCACTCGACCAGGTGTTCAGCCTGGGCGGCGAGCGGATTACCAAGGACGCGCTCAGCGAAGTGATCCGCGTGGAGGCGGCGGGTGCGCGCTACTACGTGAAACGTTACGCCGGCAACGGCAAGAACGCGCGGCGGCGCTGGTACGGCTTGCGCCAATGGCTGGCGCCGGTGCGCGTGAAGAAGGAATGGCAGAACCTGCTCGCCTTCCGGTCGTGGGGCATCCCGACCGCGCGGCTCGCCGCGTACGGCATCGAGCGCCACTGGGGCGGCTTCCGGCGCGGCGCGCTGGTGACCGAAGAGATTCGCGACACGACCGATCTGGCGAAACTCGCGTTGCAGAACGATGACCGCCTGCGCGACCGGCGCTGGGTTGGCGAGGTGGCGGCGCAGGTGGCGCGTATCACCCGCTGCATGCACGACGCGGGCTTCGCGCACAACGACCTCAAGTGGCGCAATCTGCTGGTGGCCCACGGCGAGCGGCCGCAGGTTTACCTGATCGACTGCCCGAGTGGCAGCTATTGGTGGCAGCCGTTCCTCTCCTACCGCATCGTCAAGGACCTGGCCTGTCTCGACAAGGTCGCCAAATATCATCTGACGCGCACCCAGCGGTTGCGTTTCTATCTCGACTACGCGCAGCACGCGCGGCTGACGGCGGGAGACAAAAAACGGGTGCGGCGGATCGTGAAATTTTTCGAAGGGCGGGAATGAACGTTCAGGCAACTGTGCCGCGAGTTGACGCGAAACCCGACGCACGATTCGACGCGAAGACGCTGCGCCGTGCGCGGCAGAGCCTCGCCGTGCCCTTCCGGGTGCAAGCCGATGACGGCGAGGCGATCGGCATATCCCGTCTGCTCCGCGTGCTGCCCGGGAAACGGATTGTCGGCGAAGCGCGCTGGCGCGACACGTCGGCGCTCGTGAAGCTGTTTGTCGCCCGTGCCAACACGCGGCATTGGGAGCGCGAACGACAGGGCATCGCCGCGCTGCAGGCGGCGAATCTGCCGACCCCCGCGGTTCTCGGTGCTGGCCGGCTCGCCGGTGGCGGCCATTTCCTGCTGACCGAATTCCTCGTCGGGTCCAGGACGCTGGCCGAGCGCTGGTCGGCTGTGGACACTCTTCGCCCGGGCGACCCACAGGCGCTGGAAATCCTCCTGCCGGCGTTTGCCCTGCTCGGACGGCTGCATGCCGCCGGGTTGATCCAGACCGACCTGCATCTCGGCAACTTCCTTGAATACCAGGGCGAATTTTTCCTGATCGACGGCGACGGCATCGAGCCGGTGACGAAAGGCGCCGAGGCGTCCAGACAGCCATTGGACAACCTCGCGTTGCTG
Source organism: Propionivibrio pelophilus DSM 12018 (assembly GCF_059569095.1). Classification (NCBI taxonomy): domain Bacteria; kingdom Pseudomonadati; phylum Pseudomonadota; class Betaproteobacteria; order Rhodocyclales; family Rhodocyclaceae; genus Propionivibrio; species Propionivibrio pelophilus. The sequence continues at coordinate 10,395 of NZ_JCANUT010000005.1, forward strand.
GTGGCCCAGTTGCCGCTGGCGTGGGAATCCTGTCTCGACCTGCTGGTCGCGGCCTACACTGCGGAGCAGGAGCGCTTGCGGCCGGAGCGCGATGCGCTGTTGCTGGCGGTCGAGCGCGCGCGCGAACAACGCCTGACGCATTTTCTCGGCAAGACGTTGCGCGATTGCAGCCAGTTCGCTGTGCGCGGCACCACCAGCCTGTTTACGGCCGTCGTTCGCGCCGAGAAGGACGCACTCAGGGACCTGCTGGAATCTCCCGATGCCGCGATCAAGAAAGGGCAGATGCTCAAGGACGGGAACACCTGCACGGTTGTCCGCGTCGACGTCGATGGGCGGGCGCGGGTGATCAAGCGCTACAACCTCAAGAGCTTCCGTCATGCGCTGTCGCGCTTCTGGCGGCCGAGCCGGGCGTGGCATTCCTGGGTGGCCGGGCACCGTCTGGCGTTCTTCGGCATTGCGACGCCGGCACCGCTGGCCATGCTCGAAGAACGGGTCGGGCCGCTGCGGCGGCGGGCCTTTCTGGTCACCGACTTTTGTCCGGGCGAAAGCCTGATGCAGCGCCTTTCGCCTGAGCGCGAGCCGGGCACCGATGAGGCCGCGGCGCTGGTCGATTTCTTCGGGACGCTTTTCCGTCTGAAGATTACCCACGGCGACATGAAGGCAACGAACCTGCTCTGGCACGAAGGACGGATCGTCGTCATCGACCTCGACGCGATGATCCGGCACGACTGCCACACGGCGTTCGTGCGCGACTGGCGACGCGACCGGGCGCGCTTCCTGCGGAACTGGCCGACGCATTCGGCGCTCTACCGTTGGCTGGACGCCAACCTGCCGGAGGTCCCATGATGCCGGGTTTGAAAGTCGTCGCCCACGAGGATTTCCTGGCCCTGCGGGAAGATGCCGAAGTCATCGAGGCCGATGGTCACGGCGAGAAGGTGCTGCGTCTGACCGACGGCACGCTGCTCAAACTGTTCCGCCGCAAGCGCATTCTCTCGTCCGCGGCCTGGTATCCCTACGCGCAGCGCTTCGCGAGCAATGCGTCGGTGCTGCGTGAACGCGGAATTCCGGTGCCGACGGTCATCGCCGCGGTGCGCATTCCGTCGATCAAGCGCGATGCGGTGCGCTACCACCCGCTCGCCGGCGAATCGCTGCGTGCGCTGCTGCGCCGGGGGCTCGACCCCGCGACCGAGCGCGAGTTGAAACGGAAATTCACCGACTTCGTCATCCGCCTGCATGCGCTGGGCATCTACTTCCGCTCGTTGCACCTCGGCAACGTGATCCTCACTCCGTCGGGCGAACTCGGCCTGATCGATTTCTCCGATCTGCGCGTCTATTCCCGTCCGCTACCGCTGTTCATGCGGCGGCGCAATATCCAGCGGATGCTGGGGATGGAAGGCGAGCGGGAGTGGATCGACAGCGGGGCGATCCTTCGGCGGTAAACGTGTTCAGGCTGCCGGAAAGGCCCGCGTCCAGGCGAACAGCAGGATGGCCGCGGCGACGATCCAGCCAGCGGTGGCCAGCAGCAGCGTTGTCGTCAGCGATGCCCGCACGCTCAGCCAATAGACGATGAGCAGATACAGCGCGTAGGGAATCAGCGACCACAGGCCGAACAGCGCTGTCGTGCGCAGGTCGGCGGGCGAACGTTCGCTGCCGACGATGTAGTGGGCAATCAGCGCGAAGGTCGGGAACAAGGGAACCAGCCCGGCAACGAAGAAATTGCTGGTCTTCGAGAGCAGGGCGATGATCAGGACGGCGGCGGCGCCGAGCAGCGATTTGAGGAAGAGGGCGAGCATTGCTTTCGGATTCTACCGGAGGCCGTGGTTGTCCGGGATCACGATGGCTTGCAGGGCGTGCTCGATTCGTCGGGGCGTGAGGCTGGCAGCAATAAAGGCTGCGATTGAAGCCGACGTCTTATTCAGCGGAGTTACAGAATTCGGGTGTTGCAGGGGGAAAATCAGGTTCCAGCCGAAGTGCCTTTTCCATGTCAGGCTGCGCAAAATATCGATGCGCTTCTGTCAGGGGGCGGCGGTCAGATTCTCCGGCCGGAAGTGCCTTGGCCCATGATGCTTAGCGGGCGCCGAGGGCGATGACGCGGCTCAGATTTGCGCCGTGGATGTTGCGCTTTTCTGCAGGGGTCTTGTTGGCGAGACCGGCCCAGACACTGGAGATGGCCTTGGCGATGCCGATGATGGCGAACCCGCCAACGATGGCCAGCAAACCAGCAAGAAGATGAATCTCGACAGCGTGATCAACAAAGAAATTTGCATCCATGATCGTTCCTTTCAGTAAGTCGGAAAACACATGTCTTCAAGGTGTTGAAGCGTCTTCCTATCCGACGGAACTCATGGTATCGAGCACTGGGAGGTGCGTCTGTCGTCCTTTCTTTTTCTCGTGTAACACGTGTCGCAACTATGTGACGCTGTGTAACCTAGGCCGTTATGGCTAGCATCCCTTTCTCGCGGATGAAGTTGATGACGTCGGTGAGCCCGTGTCCGGTCTTGAGGTTGGTGAAGATGAATGGCCTTTCCCCGCGCTGCGCCTTGGCGTCGCGGGCCATGACGTCCAATGAGGCACCAACCATTGGCGCGAGGTCGATCTTGTTGATCACCAGCAGGTCCGATTTCGTGATGCCGGGGCCGCCCTTGCGCGGGATCTTCTCGCCGGCGGCGACGTCGATCACGTAGATCGTGAGATCCGACAACTCGGGCGAGAAGGTCGCGGCGAGATTGTCGCCGCCGGACTCGACCAGGATCAATTGCACGTCGGGGAAGGCGCGTTGCAGACGGTCGATGGCCTCGAGGTTGATCGAGGCATCTTCGCGGATCGCCGTGTGCGGGCAGCCGCCGGTCTCGACGCCCATGATCCGCTCGGGCGGCAGCGCCGAATGCGCGACGAGGAATTTGGCGTCCTCGGCGGTGTAGATGTCGTTGGTGACGACGGCCATGTCGATCTGCTCGCGCAATGCCTGGCAGAGGGCAAGGGTCAGGGCGGTCTTGCCGGAACCGACGGGGCCGCCGATGCCGACGCGGAGGGGAGAGGTTCGTTTAGTCATGGAATTTACGATCGGAAGAGGCGGGAATATTGGGTTTCGTGGCGGGCGCAGCAGAGGGCGAACGCCGGGGTGAGGTTGCTCCAGTCTTGCTCGTCGAGTGTGTGTGCGGCTTCGGCGATAACTGGTACCGCTTGCCCGAGTTCGGCCAACAGGCGCTGACCGGCGGCTTGGCCGAGCGGTACGGCCTTGAGCGCAGCCATTACCTGGTTCTCGGCCCACGCCCACAGGTAGCCGCCAACTGCAGCTTGCGGGTCGATTTGCCAGGCGGCGGCGAGGCCGGACCAGACGGTCGGGAAGGCGATTTCGGGCAAGCGGGCGAGTTCGGCACGCAAGGTTTCCAGCGACGGATCGCGCAGGTCGGCCAGCAGGCGGTTGAGCGAGAAGCCCATCTGCACGGTCTCGGCGCGCAGTTCGGCCGACTCGCGGCTGGCGAGGAAGTCGGCGTTGAGGCGGGCGATCTCAGCGGCGTCGCCGTCAGCCCAGTACTGCATCAGTAACGCGACCAATGGCGCCTCGAAACGGCCGATGCCGTGCCGCATCAGGTCGCCGATCCATTCGCCGGCGCTGGCTTCGTCGCGAATTCGCCCGGAGTCGACGGCCCATTCCAATCCCTGCGAATAGGTGTAGGAGCCGACCGGCAGGGCCGGGCTGACGAGTTGCATGAGGCGCACCAGCGCCAGCGATGAGCGGCTCACGATTTCGCCGGTTTGAACTCGTGGATCTTCGGCATCGACCGGTGCGGGCCGTGACCAGGGTTGTGCAGGCGGGCGTGCTCTGCGCTGTGATGGTCGTGTTCTTCGCCGTGGTGGTGATGGCCGCCGTGGGAGCCCGAATTTGCCCCATAAGCGCCCGATTCGGGCTGAAACGGCGCTTCGGTTTCCGCGACGACACAACCGAGTCCCCTGACCATCTCGGCCAGCACGTGGTCTGTCTGGAAACGGAGCTTGCCGCCATCTGCGGTCGGCACGATCTGCACCGGCACGTGCCGGTTGCCGAGGTGATAGGCGGCGCGGGCGAAAAGCAGCGGCGTGTCGGCGGTCGCCTCGATCAGCTTCTCCGGCGCGGCGAGGATTTCGACGATAGAGCCACCATCCTCGGACAACAGCCGGTCACCGCCATGCAGGTGGTCGCCGCGCTCAAGGAAAATGCCCGCCTCCTTGCCGGAAGCGAGTACGACCTTGAGACGGCTGCGCTTGCGCTCGTCGTAGGCGAGGGCGACGGAGTCGGTAGGGGGGTGGTTTGTGCGGTGGTTGAGGATGAGCATGGCGATTGTCATTCAGTCTCCGTTCGTCACCCCGGCGAAGGCCGGGGTCCAGTTGGGCGGCTGTACTGGATTCCGGCTTGCGCCGGAATGACAGGGTGGGGTCATGGTCTAGAACAAGAAATAACGTTGGGTGAGCGGCAGCGAGACCGCCGGTTCGCAGACCAGCAACTCGCCGTCGGCGCGCACGACGTAGGTTTCGGGATCGACGTCGATCCTCGGCGTCGCGCCGTTGTGCACCATGTCGGCCTTCTTCACGGCGCGCGTGCCGGACACAGCGATCAGCGGCTTCTGCAAACCGAGCGCGGCGACGGCCGGATTTTCCAGCGCGGCTTGCGAGACGAAGGTGACCGAGGTCTTCAGCGCCTTGCCGAAGCTGCCGAACATCGGCCGGTAATGCACCGGCTGTGGTGTCGGGATCGATGCGTTGGGGTCGCCCATCGCGGCGGCGGCGATCATGCCGCTCTTGAGGATCAACGACGGTTTCGCGCCGAAGAAGGCGGGCCGCCACAAAACGAGGTCCGCCAGCTTGCCGACCTCGACCGAGCCGACGGCATGCGCGATGCCGTGCGTCAGCGCCGGGTTGATCGTGTACTTGGCGATGTAGCGCTTCACGCGCAGGTTGTCGTTGCGTGCGTTATCCCCCGGCAGCGTACCGCGCTGCACCTTCATCTTGTGCGCGGCCTGCCAGGTGCGGGTGATGACTTCGCCGACGCGGCCCATCGCCTGCGAGTCCGAACTCATCATCGAGAAGGCGCCGAGGTCGTGCAGGATGTCCTCGGCGGCGATCGTCTCGCGGCGGATGCGCGATTCGGCGAAGGCGATGTCTTCGGCGATCGCCGGATCGAGGTGGTGGCAGACCATCAGCATGTCGAGGTGCTCGTCGATGGTATTTACCGTGTACGGCATCGTCGGGTTGGTCGAACTCGGCAGCACGTTGGGCAGGCCGGCCGCGCGGATGATGTCCGGCGCGTGGCCGCCGCCCGCGCCTTCGGTGTGGAAGGTGTGGATGGTGCGGCCCTTGAAGGCGTCGATGGTCGATTCGACGAAGCCCGATTCGTTGAGCGTGTCGGTGTGGATGGCGACCTGCACGTCCATCTCGTCGGCGACTGACAGACAGCAGTCGATGGCGGCCGGCGTCGTGCCCCAATCCTCGTGCAGCTTCAGCCCCATCGCCCCGGCGGCGACTTGCTCGCGCAGGGCTTCGGGCAGGCTGGCGTTGCCCTTGCCGAGAAAGCCGAGGTTCATCGGGAAGGCTTCGGCGGCTTCGAGCATGCGGTGGATATGCCACGGCCCTGGCGTGCAGGTCGTCGCGAAGGTGCCGGTGGCCGGCCCGGTGCCGCCGCCGAGCATCGTGGTGATGCCGGACATCTGCGCATCTTCCATCTGCTGCGGGCAGATCCAGTGGATGTGCGCGTCGATGCCGCCAGCCGTGACGATCATCCCTTCGCCGGCGATAGCCTCGGTGCCCGGTCCGACGACGATCGTCACGCCGGGCTGGATGTCCGGATTGCCGGCCTTGCCGATGCCGGCGATGCGCCCGTCCTTGATGCCGATGTCGGCCTTGATGATGCCGGTGACAGCGTCGATGATCAGCGCGTTGGTAATCACTGTGTCGACGGTGTCCTTCGATATGCGCTGGCTCTGCCCCATGCCGTCGCGGATCACCTTGCCGCCGCCGAACTTCACTTCCTCGCCGTAGATCGTGTAGTCCTTCTCGACTTCGACGAAGAGTTCGGTATCGGCGAGCCGGAGGCGATCGCCGACGGTCGGGCCGAACATTTCGGCGTAGGCTTGCCGCGAAATCTTCGTGCTCATAGCGCCCCCTGGATCATGCCGCGGAAGCCGTAGACCTTGCGCTCACCGGTCAGCGCGACGAGTTGAATGGTCCGCGTCTGGCCGGGTTCGAAGCGCACGGCGGTGCCGGCCGCGATGTCGAGGCGGAAGCCTCTGGCGGCTTCACGGTCGAACGACAGCGCCGGGTTGGTTTCAAAAAAGTGGTAGTGCGAGCCGACCTGGATCGGCCGGTCGCCGGTGTTGGCGACGACCAGCGTCAGCGTCGGGCGGCCGCCGTTGAGTTCGAGTTCTCCGGGTTCGACGAGCATTTCTCCTGGGGTCATCGGGATTACCTCACAGTACCGTGGAGAGAACGAGACCACCGCCGATCACGGCGACGAGCTGGCCGAGACGTAGCGCCAGCGTCGGACGATTCTTCAGCACGAATTGCGCGAGGCCCATGCCGATGCCGTGCAGGCTCGCCGAGCCGAGGACAATGCCGGCCATGATCGTCGAGCCTTGTTCCAGTTCGCCACCGTGCGCCATGCCGTGGAACAGGGCGAATCCGCCGATGACGGCGAGCGCCGCGGAAAGACCGACGCGGAAGGGCAGGGTCAGCATCACGCCGAGCACCAGCACCGAGGCGGCGACGAGCGGTTCGAGTTGCGGCACGACGATGCCGTGCTGGCCCAGCGCAGCGCCGGCGGCGAGCAAGGTGACGAAGGTCAGCGGCGCCAGCCAGACGTGCCGGGCGTGCAGCACACTCCAGACGCCGACGAGCAGCATCGCCAGCAGGTGGTCGAGGCCGAGGAACGGGTGGGTGAAGCCGTCGAGGAAACCATGATCGCCGTGGCCGGTATGGGCGAACGCGGCGAGCGGAAGGGCGGTGAGCAGCAAGGTGGCGAAACGTTTTGACATGATGTACTCCTCTGGGTCAGACGATGGGGTGATGTACGGTGACGAGCTTGGTGCCGTCGGGGAAGGTGGCCTCGACCTGGATCTCCGGAATCATCTCGGCGATGCCGTCCATCACTTCGGCGCGCGTCAGGACGGTAGTGCCCTCGCTCATCAACTCGGCGACGCTCTTGCCGTCGCGCGCGCCTTCCAGGATCGCGCAGGTGATCAGCGCGATGGCTTCCGGGTAATTGAGCTTCAGGCCGCGCGCGCGGCGCCGTTCGGCAAGCAGGCCGGCGGTGAAGATGAGCAGCTTGTCCTTTTCTCTCGGGGTCAATTCCATAAACGCTCCTTCTCAGGTATTCCAGATTCGTGGGGTTAGCGCGGGCCGGCCGAGCAGGGCAGGGCGCAGGATGTGCCAAAGAGCAGCGAACCACAGGCGAGCAGCCTCGCTGTTATGTCCAAGATAGCGGGCGACCAGCAGCTTGGGCAAGGCGGTCAGCGCGTGTTCGGCACCGTCGGCCGGGGCGATGGCGCGGCAGGCGTCGAGCAGCGTGGCGACGTCGTCGCCCGCGTCCAGCGTCGCCAGCAGGGTGCCACCGATAGAGGCGCCGGCCCACCCGGCAATGCTGGCGAGCATCGGGTTGTTGCCGTCGATGCGTCCGCGTTCGAGCCACAACGGCTGGCCGTTGCGTTCGATGCGCGTGTGCAGCGCAATGTGGCCGTTGGTAAAGCGTTCGCCGGAGGCGCTGCGCCCGAGGCAGAGGATTTCCCAGCCGAGATAGCGGCTGCCTTTGCCCAAGCGCACCCGGGTGTCCATCCGGCTTTTCGCGCCGTCGAAGACGATGGTTTCCTGCGGCAGCCATTCGAGAACGGCGTTGTCGGCGACGCTGAAGTCGAGCGTCTGCGAGGCCTCTGCGCCGCCCGAGCGATACCACTTGCCGGCGCCCGGCGTGGTCAGTTGCGCGCGGGCTTCAGGACCGACCCGCGCCGTGATTTCGAGGTGGTCGCCGCCGACGATGCCCGAAGGCGGATGCAGCAGGATCGCCTGGCAGACCTCGTCGCCTTCCGGGTACAAGGCCTTCTGCACGCGCAAGGGGCCGCGGTGCCAACGCTCGTTCATGACGCAACGCTCTCCGTCCCGGGCAAAGCCGAGGCGCAACTCGGCATGCCATGACGGCGAGTTTTCCGGATTGAGCGGCAGGCGACAGGTCATGCGCCCGATTGTGCGTAACGCCAGTGGTTCGGGCCATACGCAAAATCGCGTATAGGCACGCCCGGTTCCATGGCTATTGCCGGATTTCGCGAATGTTGGCGGGGGGCGAATACTCTCCGCTGCTGCGGAACGGGTTGATGTCGAGACCGCCGCGCCGCGTGTAGCGGGCATGCACGGCGAGCGCCTCGGGCGCGCACCGGCGCTGGATATCGCAATAGATGCGCTCGACGCACTGCTCGTGAAACTCGTTGTGCTTGCGGAAGGACACGATGTAGCGCAACAGCCCCGCGCGGTCGATCGGCCGGCCGCGATAGCGGATGACCAGCATGCCCCAGTCGGGCTGACCGGTGACCAGGCAGTTCGACTTGAGCAGGTGCGAGTAAAGCGTTTCCTCGACGACAGGGGCGTCAGAGACGCTTAACAAACTTGGCGCCGGTTCGTAGGTGTCGATGGCGATATCGAGTTCGTCGAGCTGTTCGCCGTCCGGGTAGGCGATGACGGCCTGCGGGCGTTCGCCGAGCGGCTGCAGATCGACATCGACGGTGCCGCCGGCGGCGGCCGAGAGGTCGCGGGTGAGCGCCGTCGCGACGGCGTCGATGTCGGCAAACGCCGTCTGGTTGAACGAGTTGAGATAGAGCTTGAACGACTTGGATTCGATCAGGTTCGGGCTGTCGGCCGGCACGCGAAAGCGTCCGACGGCGACGACGGGCTTGCCTTTCCCGTTCAGCCAGGAAAGCTCGTAGGCGTTCCAGATGTCTTCCCCGACAAAGGGCAAGGCGGCTTCGTCGACGCCGATCTCGTCGCGCTTGATCCGGCGGGGAATGGGAAACAACAGCTCGGGCGCGTACTGGTCGCAGTAGTCCGTCGGTTTGCCGAGCGGGGAGAGCGGGCTGGGGTCGGTGTGTGCGGTCATGGGGCGGATTCTACCGGTCAACGCGCGGCGGTGATCAACGCGGACCCGCCGATGCTTGATGACGACCTTCATGCTGCTTTCGAAAGCGCCAACATGGTTGGCGACAAGGAAAACGCAGAAGGTCAACGCGAGCAGCTGGATCGGCCACGGACGGCTTTCACGCGAAATGCTCTATGCGTACAATTGACCGAAAGCCGTTTTTCGAACCGTATTCCTCCCGTCGAACGGGCCAGAAGAATCTGGAAATGAGGCTTTTTATGGGATTTTGGGCCCCGCTAAATCGGGGCTAATAGACTTTTTTATGAGTATTAACTGGTTTTTATGCAGCCAGCTATCCGTTTTATCCGTTATGACGGGAATCATTGCGTCATAATTCCTATTTATAGTTAGCCTTTCTGTCACCATCAACAGCTTGCATCGACTAGCATGAAAAAACTTTGGAAATTGCTCATCGCCATTCTTCTGGCCGGATGCGCAACATTTGGGCAGATGGAAGACGGCCTGCGCTCGCTAATGGGGAAATCAGACAGAGAAGCCTTTTCAGTTCTTGGCTACCCATCCGCAAAGCAGGAGTTCGGAAACGACACTGTTTACTCTTGGTACGTGAGTCAATCAGGCTCATTATTCGTTCCTCAGACATCTACAACAACAGGTTATGTGGGTCGCACACCTGTCTATGGGACAACAACTTATACACAAGCAATCCCAGTCAACTACAACTGTCAGATCAAACTGGTAGCTGACAAAGGCGGCATTCTGAGAAGCTGGGAATACAACGGAAATATCGGCGGCTGCGCGCAATATATCAACCGACTAAATACATACGCAGGGTCGGCAAACACAATCATGCCGACAACGCCAGTCCCCATGGAATGCCAAGTGGATTCAGATTGCGGGCAAGGGCAAAGTTGTCGGAGCCGGAAAGGGGGCGGAACGGAATGCCGAAGCAAAGCAAACGCATCGTCAATAGACGAAACCTCCTCTAATCTCAACTAATCGCAACATGCCACAACCACAATCATCCAAGTCACCAAAGAAGGCTAACCCGGCGCTTAACCCCGTTCGCTTCGCGCTCTGGACGCTGCGCGATAAAGCCGTGCAGCGCCGGTTAGCTCTACGTTAGGCCTTTAAGGTTGCGTTATGGCGACAAAAGAAACCGAGGCAATCAATGCCACTCAGGGAAAAGAAGAAAAAGTTCCTTGCTCAAAATGCGATGGAAAGACATTCCATAAAGTTGTTTTGTCCGTCGACCACTCTGGAGAGGAACACGACGGGGATTTTGATTTTTACTGGGATGCGCACTACCAAATAATTCAATGCCAAGGCTGCAAAACAATCTCGTTTAGGAAAACCAGCTCAAATTCTGAAGATTATGAACCGATAAGTTATGACGAATACGAGCACGTCGTTTACGAGGATCTTTATCCTTCTCGAATTGAAGGCCGCAAAGGGCTTGAGAAAGAAGCGCATTACTTGCCGTCCAAGGTTCAGCGAATTTACTCTGAAACATTGCAAGCCTTGAATAGCAAATCTCCAATTCTGGCAGGAATTGGGCTAAGAGCTCTCGTTGAGACCGTTTGCCAAGAGAAGGCTGCAACGGGAGGAAATCTTCTTCAAAAAATTGATGATTTAATTGCAAAGAGCGTTCTTACTCCCGCCGGAGCGCAAATTCTTCACAAAATTCGGACGCTCGGAAACGCTGCAGCGCATGAAGTAAAACCACATAGCGAAAAACAGCTTGGCCTTGCAATGGATGTGATAGAGCACCTACTCACTGATGTTTATATTTTGCCAAAGCAAGTAGAGGCCGAGTTCGATTAACGCCGTGGTCTAACAATTCCGTCGAGAGGGACGTTCCAAAGCTACGCTTTGGGTTCCCTCCGCCTTCGGCTCCGGCCGCCCCTCACGTCAAACGTTGCCCTCAATGCATGCCCTATGATCTCTTATCGAACAATTGCACTCGTCTTCTTGCTGCTGTTCTGCCCAATCGTGTCGGCGATCAATTGTGATAGAGCTAAGACCGCACCGGAGGTGGCAATCTGCTCCAATCCCGTGTTGAAAGCATTTGATGACTACTTGTCTGATGCTTACGCCGCAATTCGGAGCACGGTTCCGACTGATGTCTTCGCTGAAGTCAGAAAGAGCCAGATTCAATGGATTAAGCAGCGTGATGCACGTTGCAGCGGTGAAGTCTCATGTCTCATGCGAGAGACTCATGCGCGAACGGCTGCGTTGAATGGATTCGTGCAGAAATACATAGAACAAACCAAGCCTTGGTATCGTGCACCTGAATCAAATTCACCGCCGTCTACGGAACAGAACTCTCCGCTAAGCCCGTCAGAAATATACAAAATCGCCGCTCAGTCTGTTGTAGTTGTTATTGCATTCGACCGTAGTCGCGAAGCCATAAGTCAAGGCAGTGGCGTCGTCATAGGCACTAATACCGTTGCAACCAATTGCCATGTGCTTGAGGCGGCTAAAACTGCGGTTGTAATGTTTCGCGGCAATCCTTATGAGGCAACCACTGTCCGTGGCAGCAAAGAAATGGATTACTGCCTCCTTAACACTGTTGACCTACCTGCCAGAGTTGCCAGCATTGGCAAGCTATCGTCCGTGCTTCCGGGGCAGCGCGTCTACAGTGTCGGTTCCCCTCGCGGGTTCGAGCTAACCATAGCGGAGGGATTAGTGTCCGGGTTGCGTCAAAAACATGGGATGCCGATGCCCCTAATCCAAACATCAGCCGCAATATCCCCCGGTTCGAGTGGAGGCGGACTATTCGACGAGTTCGGTCGGGTTCTCGGCATCACCACCTTCCTGCTTAAAGATTCGCAAAACATCAACTTTGCTCTGCCAGTCGAGCTTTTCCAAAAGTTTGGGCGTCAATGAAGGCTAACCAGTTGGTGCAGCCGATGTCGTTGCCTTCGATTCGCTGCGGCAACGCCGCGGCTGAACGCGGGCGTTAGACATCGGAAATCCTATGCACGGTCACTGTCTCTGCGGACAAGTCGAGTTTGAAATTGTCGGTGAGCGTTTCAACCTCTACCAATGCCATTGCTCCCTTTGCAGAAGGCAAGGCGGCTCTCTATCCAATGCCGCGACAATTGTTCCGGATGAGAAATTTCACTGGCTTCGTGGCGCTGAGCTCATCTCATCGTGGAAGAAAGAATCAGGGTTCCGCTCTGACTTCTGTTCGACTTGCGGCTCTCCCGTGCCAAATCCGCTGAGGCACCTGCCTTACGTTTGGGTTCCTGCCGGGCTGCTTGAGGGCAACAACAACCTGGAAGTCGTAGCCCATCTCTGTATGGCCTCCAAAGCCGCATGGGACTTCGGGCTTTTTCAGGGGGCTTGCCATGACGAATTGCCGCCGAATCTATCTGAGTTCATCTCCCTTTTGCAGGCAACCGATGCCTGACGATCAAGGGGGGCGTGGTCGCGAAGCGAGCCGGTCCCGCCGAGTTCTATCGGCGGTTGCGTGTTGGGTGGCGCGATCGTGCGCCGGTGGCGCGGCTAGACGGCCAGCGCCTCGCGTACGCCGTCCTGGTCCATGTCCGCGCCGAGTCCGCGCATGATGAACTCGCCGCGTTCCATCAGCAGGTAGTTGTCGGCGAGGTCTCGGGCGAAGTCGTAGTACTGCTCGACGAGCAGGATGGCGACACGGCCGGTTTCGGCGACCTTGCGGATCGCGTCCTTGACCTCGGCGCGCTCGGTGGCGGAAGCGGTGGGCAATTGCGCGACCGGGCGGCGGGCGACGACGCGGATGGCGTGGCCGATGTCCTTGATGATCGACGGCTGGATGCCTTCGGTCGGTTCGTCGAGAATCAGCAGTTGCGGGTCCATCGCCAGCGCGCGGCCGATGGCGAGTTGCTGCTGCTGGCCTCCGGAGAGGTCGCCGCCGCGGCGCTTGAGCATGTTCTTCAGCACCGGAAAGAGTTCGAAGACCTGGTCGGGGATCTTGGCGTTGCTCGGCTTGGTGGCGAGGCCCATCAGCAGGTTCTCCTCGACGGTCAGGCGCGGGAAGATCTCTCGGCCTTGCGGGACGTAGCCGATGCCGGCCTTGACGCGGTCATGCGAGGCGGCGTGGGTGATGTCCTTGCCGTTGAAGGTGATACTGCCGGACTTGGCCTTTACCAAGCCCATCAGGCACTTCATCAGGGTGGTCTTGCCGACGCCGTTGCGGCCGAGCAGGCTGGTGACCTTGCCGGGTTCGACCTCGAAGGAGAGGCCGCGGAGGATGTGGCTGCCGCCGTAGTACTGGTTGAGGTTTTCGATTTTTAGCATTGGTTGTCTCCTCAAGCGCTTGTGTTTGATGATGCGCCGGGTTTCGCCTGCGGGCGAGGTACTTTCTTTTGTCTTGCCAAAAGAAAGTACCCAAAGAAAAGGCGTGCCCGCTGCGTCGCCCGGCTGCGCCGGGTACTCTGCGCTGCTCGTGCGCAACGGGGGGCTGCGGAACTCAGGCCTGCGGCCCTCAGACAGTCCTCGCCCTTTTCCCCGTTGCGCCCTGCGCTGCTCGACGACACAGAGGGCAAGAGGAAAACCAAGCGCAGCGGTGACCGGTCGGTGTTCAAATCCCCCTGCGAGGTGCCGAGCAACGCAGGCTTGAGCGGGGATGTGGGCGAGCACTGTCTGAGGGCGAAGCCCGAGTTGCGCAGCCCCCGCTCAAGGCGAGTAGCGCAGGGAACCCCGCCGCAGGCGGGGCGCCGACCGGGGGTCGCCTTTTCTTTGGCTCCTTTCTTTTGGCGAAGCAAAAGAAAGGACGCCCGCGCGTCAGGCGCGGAATCCAGCGGTTCAGTAAAAAACCACGTATCAGCGCCCAAGATAAACCTCAATCACCCGCTGATCATTCTGCACGGAGTCCAGATCCCCCTCCGCCAAAACCGACCCCTCATGCAGCACGGTAACCTTCCCCCCGAGCGCCTTCACGAACGCCATGTCATGTTCCACCACCACGAGCGAATGCTTGCCCGCGAGAGAAACAAACAACTCCGCCGTCCGCATCGTCTCGTCGTCGGTCATCCCGGCAACCGGTTCGTCAAGCAGCAGCAGCTTCGGTTCCTGCATCAGCAGCATCCCGATCTCCAGCCACTGCTTCTGCCCGTGCGAGAGCATCCCGGCGGGGCGGTCGGACTCCCCGTCCAGTCGGATCAATCGCAGCGTGTCGGCGATGCGGTCGCGATCGTCGTCGCGCAGCCAGGCGGTGAGCGTCTTCAGCGCGCGCTTGTCGGTGGTCATTGCCAGTTCCAGGTTCTCGAACACGCTGTGCTGCTCGAAGATCGTCGGCTTCTGGAACTTGCGACCGATACCGATGTGGGCGATCTCCGGTTCGGTGAGCCGCGTGAGGTCGATCGTCTGGCCGAAGAAAGCGGAGCCGGAATCCGGCCGCGTCTTGCCGGTGATGACGTCCATCATCGTCGTCTTGCCGGCGCCGTTGGGGCCGATGATGCAGCGCAGTTCGCCGGCGTCGATCGTCAGGTTGAGCTTGTTCAGTGCCTTGAAACCGTCGAAACTGACCGTGATGTCGTCGAGGTAGAGGATGACGTTGTGCGAGACGTCGAGCGTGCGCTGTTTGGGCGCGTAGTACGGACTGCTTTCGTCCAGCTCGATGCCGATGATTTTGCGGAATACGTCACGTGCGCTCATGCGTTGGCTCCTTGTGCGATGCGCCCCTCGCGCAGCGTTTTCCACAGTCCGACCAACCCGCGTGGCAAGAGCAGGGTGACGACGATGAACAACAGGCCGAGGAAGAACAGCCAGTATTCCGGGAAGCTCACCGTGAACCAGCTCTTCGCCAGATTCACCACGAAGGCGCCGACGATCGGGCCGATCAGCGTGCCGCGCCCGCCGACGGCGACCCAGATGGCGATCTCGATGGAATTGGCGACGCTCATTTCGGACGGGTTGATGATCCCCACCTGCGGCACGTAGAGCGCGCCGGCGATGCCGCAAAGAACGGCCGACAGCGTCCAGATGAAGAGCTTGAACCACAGCGGGTTGTAGCCGATGAACATCACCCGCGACTCGGCGTCGCGGATCGCCGTCAGCACACGGCCGTACTTCGAGCCGACCAGCCACTTGGCGAAGACGAAGGTCAGCGCGAGGACGGTCGCCGTCAGGCCGAACAGCACCAGCCGCATCTCCGACGAGGTGATCGAATGGCCGAGCACGCGCTTGAAGTCGGTGAAGCCGTTGTTGCCGCCGAACCCGGTCTCGTTGCGGAAAAAGAGCAGCATCGCGGCGTAAGTCAGCGCCTGCGTGATGATCGAGAAATAGACCCCCTTGATGCGCGAGCGGAAGGCGAAGTAGCCGAAGACGAAGGCGACGAGCGCCGGTACCAGCACGACGAGCAGGGCAACCCACAGGAAACTGTCGCTGCCCTGCCAGAACCAGGGAAGTTCCTTCCAGTCGAGGAAAACCATGAAGTCCGGCAGGTCGCTCTGATAGCTGCCGTCGCGCCCGATCTGGCGCATCAGGTACATGCCGAAAGCGTAGCCGCCGAGCGCGAAAAAGATGCCGTGGCCGAGCGAGAGGATGCCGCCGTAGCCCCAGATCAGGTCCATCGCCACGGCGACAATGGCGTAGCACATGATCTTGCCGATCAGCGTGATCGCGTAGGTCGAGACGTGGAACGGCGAGTCGGCCGGCAGCAGCAGGTGCAGGAGCGGCACGGCGACCAGCGTCAGCAGCAGGAAGGCGGCGAGTCCGGCGCGACTCTTGCTGTCGAGCGCGGAGAAGAAACGGAAGATGAAGGGGGCTCGCATGGCGGCACTCAATCGACGAAGCGACCCTTCAAGGCGAACAGGCCTTGGGGGCGTTTCTGGATGAAGATGATGATGAAGACGAGGACGACGATCTTGGCGATCACCGCGCCGGACCAGCCTTCCAGCAGCTTGGCGAAAACGCCCAGCCCGAGCGCGGCCCACACGGCGCCGGCGAGCTGCCCGACGCCGCCGAGGACGACGACCATGAACGCATCGACGATGTAGCCCTGGCCCATGTCCGGCCCGACGTTGGAGATCTGCGACAGCGCCAGTCCGCCGAGGCCGGCGATGCCGGCGCCGAGCGCGAAGGCTAGCGTGTCGATGCGCGCCGTCGGCACGCCGACACAGCCGGCCATGGCGCGGTTCTGCGTGACGGCACGGACGAACATGCCGAGCCGCGTCCTGTTCATCAGCACCCACACCAGCGCCAGGACGAACAGCGCGAAGCCGATGATGATGATGCGGTTCCACGGGAGCAGCAGGTTCGGCATCAGCTCGATGCCGCCGGACATCCAGCTCGGGTTGGCGACCTCGACGTTCTGCGCACCGAACAGCACGCGCGCGGCCTGGATCAGGATCAGCGACAGGCCCCAGGTGGCGAGCAGCGTTTCCAGCGTGCGCCCGTAGAGCCAGCGGATGACCGTGCGTTCCATGATCACGCCGACCAGCGCGGCGCCGAAAAAGGCCAGCGGAATCGCCGCCGGCAGGTACCAGTCGACGGCGTCCGGGAACCAGGCGCGGAAGAGACTCTGCATGGCGTAGGCGGAGTAGGCGCCGACCATCAGCAGTTCGCCGTGCGCCATGTTGATGATGCCCATCACGCCGTAGGTGATCGCCAGTCCGAGCGCGCCGAGCAGCAGGATGCTGCCGAGCGAGAGTCCGGAGAAGACGGCGCCGAGGGTTTCGGCCCGCGAGAGTCGGGCGTCGATCGCCTTGACTGCCGAGATGGCGGCGTAGCGCACCCGGTTGTCGGGCTCGCCGGTCTTCTCGGTCAGCGGCAACAACATGTTGCGGACGGCAGGCGAGGCGCTCTCGGACAAGGTGCGGACCGCTGTCAGCCGCGTGCTTGGGTTCTTGCTCGCCAGGCTGGCCTGGGCGTGCGCCAGCTTGAGCAGCGACTTGATCTCCGGGGCGGTTTCCTTCTTCAGCGCACGCTCGAAGAGCGGTGCCATTTCGCTGCTCACCTTGTTCTGCAGCTGGCGCGCCGAGTCGAGGCGGACGTCCCGGTCGGCGTCGAACAGATTGAGGGCGGCCAGCGCATTGTCCAGCTCGCCGCGGATACGGTTGTTGACCGTGATCGATTCCGCATTGGCCGGCATTTTGGCTGGTTCGCCCGTCGCGGCATCGAAGGCCTTGTCGTCCTCGATGATCAGTATTTTTTCGCCGGCAACCTGAAGCATATCGTCGGCCATGGCCTGGAGGACGCGCGCCGTAGCCGGGTCGCCCTCCTGGGACAGCTTCTGGATCGCTTCGATCTTTACGCTGGAATCGTCGTCGGCCAGTTGGCGGATGAGCGCGGGATCCGGCGCCGCCTGCGCGGCGAGGGCGCTGGCGAACAACAGGGTGGCAAGCACGTGTTTGAACATGAACGGGTCCGTTGGCAGATAAACTCTTTGGACGAAGCTTACGGGGCACGACCGGCAGCGGAAATACGACAAATTGCGTAGGCGTTCGCCGCGACTTTTATGCATGGCCCGGACAAGCGCGCGGGTGCCTCCTATAATTCCTTGCGTGCTTTTCAACCCAACGGGGAAACGATCGTGAAACTATTGCGCTATGGGCCTGCGGGCCAGGAAAAACCTGCGTTGCTCGATGCCGCGGGGAACATGCGGGATCTCTCCGGCCTGCTCGACGACTTCACGCCGAGAACGCTGGCGCCAGCGGCGCTGGAGGTGCTGCGCGCGCTGGATACGGAGCGTCTGCCGATCGTCGCGGGGGAACCGCGGATCGGCGTGCCCTGGAGCGGCATGGGCAAGTACGTGGCGATCGGCCTCAATTACAGCGACCACGCCGCCGAGTCCGGCATGGCCGCTCCGCAGGAGCCGACCATGTTCACCAAGTGGCTGAGCTGCGTCTGTGGCCCGAACGACGACACGATCGTGCCGCCGGAGTCGACCAAGCTCGACTGGGAGGTCGAACTCGGCATCGTCATCGGCCGGCGGGCGCGCAACGTGTCGCAGGCCGAGGCGCTGGACTACGTTGCCGGTTATTGCCTGGCCAACGACATTTCCGAGCGCTCGTACCAGATCGACCGCAGCGGCGGACAGTGGAGCAAGGGCAAGGGCTTCGACACCTTCGGTCCGGTCGGTCCGTGGCTTGTGACCCGTGACGAGATCGCCGATCCGCAGAACCTCGACATGTGGCTCGACGTCAATGGCCAGCGCAAGCAGACCGGCAACACGTCGAAGATGATCTTCCCCTGCGATTTCCTGGTGAGCTACTGCAGCCGGGTGATGACGCTGGAGCCGGGCGACCTGATCATCACCGGTACGCCGCCGGGTGTGGGGCTGGGCTGCAAGCCACCGCAGTTCCTCAAGCTGGGCGACGTGGTCGAACTGGGCGTCACGGGGCTGGGGCGTCAACGGCAGAGGGTGGTGGCGGGGTAATCTTCCTGCTGGAGTTTGCGCTTGCCTTTCGCGTGATTCGGACTAGACTGAAAGTCCCTCATTTGTTCCGAGAGGTGGTGCTATGGCCGCAACCGAGCGTCGTTTCGTGCAGGACCGTCGGCGCCGCGACGTGGGGCCGCCGTCGGGTTATTCTGAGCGCAGGATCATCGCCGAGCGGCGGTTGCCGAAAGTGGTGGAAAAGACGATTTCGGATGCCGAGTGGAAAAGCCTCTTCGGGCGCCTGGAGCGGCGGCAGGGAGTGCAGGCGATCGATTTGCAGGACCGGCCGGAGAATCTTCCCGGACGGTTGTGGACGGATCTGTAGGCGCGCCTATAGCGTCGGCCGTGTATCAGTTTCCTGATTCGGAGAGCGAGCGTATTTCCTCGCTCTTTTTCTTTTCCTCTTCAAGAATCTTGTCGATGAACTCCTGCATGGGGTCGCTCTCGTCTTCCTGACTGTCCTTTTTCTGCGGCGCCGGGAGCGGTGGCTCGGCTACGGGGGCTTCTGTCCGCCGGGTCGTCAGATGCCGGAACCATTGCGCGAATTGTGCAACTTTCGTGGAAAGACGTTGGATCAGCCCGTCGTTGGCCGGCGGCTCGAACCGCTCGCGCGTGTCGATGAGACGCGCGCGCAGCGCGCCGCGAATGACGTCGCCGACGATCGGCAGCGCGCTGTGCGCACCCTGACCCCAGTAGTCGCTGCGTAGCGTGATGCGCGGGTCGTTGAAGCCGACCCAGGCGCCGGCGACCAGTTGCGGGTGCATCAGGATGAACCAGCCATCGGCGTTGTCCTGCGTCGTCCCGGTCTTGCCGGCGACGTCGGCACGGATGCCGAAGCGGCTGCGGATGGACGCGGCGGTACCGCGGTCGACGACGTCGCGCATGACGTCGAGCAGCGTGTAGGCGACCTTTGCGTCGAGGACGTCGTCGGCGTCCGGGGCGGCGAATTCCTCCAGCACGCGCCCGTTCCGGTCCTCGATGCGCGTGACCATGACCGGCTCCCGGAAATGGCCGCCGTCGGCGATCGTCGCGTACGCCGAGACCATTTCCCGCAGCGAGACGGGGCTGGTACCCAGGGCGAGTGAGGGCACCGGCCTGAGTTCACTCTCGCGGACGCCCATCGCGCGGGCGAGCCGGGCGACGCGCGGCGCGCCCACCTTTTGTATCAGTTGTGCGGTGATCGTGTTTTTCGAGAAAGCAAGAGCATCGCCCAGGCTCATCTCGTGGCCGGAGGGCGGCTTGCCGTCGGACGGGCGCCAGAGCTCGCCGTCGCCGACCGGAATCTCGACCGCCTGGTCGATGAGGGTCACCTCGGGACTGAGGCCCTGGCGGAAGGCCTCGCCATAGACGAACGGCTTGAACGTCGAGCCGGGCTGGCGGCGCGCCTGTCGCACGTGGTCGAAGGCGTCGCGCTCGAAGTCGCGACTGCCGACCCAGGCCCTGATCTGTCCGTCGCGCGGGTCGATGGCCAGAAAGCCGGCCTGGATCATCGTCTTCTGCTGGCGCAGGTTGGGCAGGAAGGCGGGGTTGGCCGTGAGCTGGCGGATGGCGTCCGCGTCGTTGACTCCCGCTTCGCGGATCTTGCGGTACTCCGCCGTCTCGCGCACGAGTTCCCGGACCAGGTCGTTCTTCGGCGTCCAGACCGAGCGGCGCGACCAGACGGCGTTCGCCAGGTTCTGCAGTTGGTGCCCCCGGTTTTCGACCGCGCGCGTGGCCAGTGCCTGCAGGCGCGAGTCGAGGGTGGTATGGACGATCAGTCCGTCGCTGTAGATGTTGTAGTCGTTGCGGTCGGCCCAGTCGATCAACCAGCGGCGCAGTTGCTGCGCAAAATGTGGCGCCGGGCCGGATTTCTCGTACTGGCGCTCGAAGTCGAGGCGCAGCGGCGCCTTCTTGAGCGCTTCGAGCTTGCCGGCCGGCAGCTTGCCGTGCCTGGCCATCTGCGCGAGGACGACGTTGCGCCGCTGCAGCGAACGTTCCGGATTGAGCATCGGGTTGTAATAGCTGGTGCCCTTGAGCATGCCGACCAGCGTGGCGCTCTGCAGGACATTGAGCTTTTCGGCCGAGGTGTCGAAATAGGTGCGTGCGGCCATCTCGATGCCAAAGGCGTTGTACAGGAAGGGAACCGTGTTGAGATAGGTTTCGAGGATCTCGTCCTTGCTGTGCACCGCCTCGATCTTGAAGGCGGTGATTGCTTCCTTGAGCTTGCGGGTCAGCGTCGGCGCCCGGCCGATTTCTTCCGGATACAGGTTCCGCGCCAGCTGCTGCGTCAGTGTCGAGCCGCCTTGCCGATTCCCCTTGAAGGTATGGAATGCCGCGGCGAGCGTACGGCGGAAATCGAGCCCGTGATGGGTGTAGAAGCGGTGATCCTCGGTGGCGATCAGCGCGTCGATGACGTGCGGGGAAATGTCCGCCAGCCGGACCCACTGGCGGTGCGAGTGCTTGAACTCGGCGAGCTTCTTGCCGTCGGCGAAGAGGATCTGTGCCGGACGCTCGGTGGTGGCCTTGCGGATGTCGCTGATGGCGGGGGTCAGCGGTACGAGCACGGCGACGTAGATCAGGAAGAAGGCCATCGGAACGGCCAGGGCGATCGTCAGGTCGCGCCGTGTCAGGTGCCGCAGTCGTCCTGCTATGCGATCAATCAACGGGGAAAGGAGTCCGATCAGATGGGAAGGCAGGTGCATTGGTCGCGTTCGCTAGCGGATGCCGGGAATCACGTGTGCATCTTCTCGAATGCACTTTCGAGCCGATCGAGAAAACCGCCGTCCGCATGGTAACGACGCACCCATTCCGGGTCGGGAACATGCGTTGTGCTGCCCTCGTACACGGCGCGGCGCAGGGCGTCGGCGACTTCGTCACGCTGCTCCGGGCTGTCCTCCGGGACCAGTGCGACAGCGGCGGCGATGGCCGCGCCGAGGGGGGCGCCCGCCTGGCCGATATGGATCGCCGGACGGTTCCAGATCGCAGCGACCCGACGCATGATTTCGGGGCTGCCCGAGGGGCCGCCGCAAACGCTGATCGGATCGACCCTGCTGCACTGCCCACCGATCCGGCAGCCGTGGCGGAAAACCAGCCCGAGCGCGCTATCGACGATGGCCGGGTAGTCATTGGTGAAGTCATCCGGCTTGCTGTCGAGGCGGACGACGTTCGGGTTGGCGGCGATGGTCGGGAAAGACTCGGCGTCCGGGTGCCAGAAGCGCAGGCGGCTGCCGGGAGGCGTGCTGGCCAGGGCGGCTTCGCTGGCCGCGTAATCCTTGGCGCTGAGACCATGCAATTTGCGCATGCGATCGAGTGTCAGCGCGCCGTTGGTTCGACAGGCCAGATTGAACGGGCGCCCGAGCGCATCGTACATGGCATTGGCCTCGCCGCAGGGGTCGACCTCGCCGCCGGGGGTCGGGATCATGTACACGAAGCTTGTGCCAAGACTGAGCAGGCTGTCGCTGGCCAGGACTTTCGATTGGGGATTGTCTCCGGATCCGGCAATGATCCGGCAATCCGGGTGGAATCCGTATTTTTCCTGAAAGTAGGCGGCGATGCGGCCGACGACGGCAAGCGGGTGGGCAATGGCCGGCAACTTGTCGGCCAGGGCGCGCGGGCCGCCGGGCAGGTCGCGGGCGGCGGCGTCGAGCAGGGCTTCATCCCAGGCACGCCTCTTGTAGTTCATCAGGCCGGTGCCGCAGGCGTTGCCGAAATCCAGCGGGATCGCGCAATTGCCGGCGAGCAGGGCGGGAATCAGGCTGGAAATCTGCACGATGTGGCGGGTTGCCGCGTAGGCCGCGGGGTAACGCAGCGCGAGCTTGCGGTGAGCCAGGACGGAACTGCGCAGCGGCATGTCGCTGCCGGTAGCGGCGATCAGCGCGGCCGATCCGCCGAGGCGTGTCCGGATGAGTTCCGCTTCGGTCGTTGTATTGGCCGTCTTCCATATCGGCGCGCCCCCGTAGGCGAACACGTCGGCGAGCGCAGCGTTGAGAGAGTCGGGAGAGTTTTGCGTGCTGCCGGGCATGCGCAGCGACTGGAAGGCGGCAGGCGCCTTGTCGTTGAGATAAACGTGGCCGTGTTGCTGGCCCGAGGTGTTGATCGCGGCGATAGCCGCGGTGTCGATGCCGGCAGCTTTCATCTCGTCGAACAGGGCATCGAGCGCCGCGAGGAACAGGCGCGGCGGCTGCTCCGCTTCGCCGGGTTCGCGCGGCGGCAGGATGAGCGTGTCGTGCTCGAAGCCGAAGCCGAGTAGCCGGGGGTCGTCGCGGTACGCCAGCGAGCGTTGCCAGATGACGGTCCCCGTATCGACGTTCAGCAATACGGCGCTCAGGCTCTGGGTGCTGGCGTCGAGGCCGAGGGTGGTGCGATCGGCGGGCGACATGGAGGCTCCTCGTTCTCTCTCTGGTTGCGGCGGGTTCGGACCGGCATGGCTCAGCCGGAAAGCGCGATCATAATCGGAATCACGCCGGCGGGCATTGCAGCCTTTGCGCAGGAGTGTATCGCCTGCGTGTTCAACGTGCGTTCAGGCGCACGGGGGGAGGCGTCAATTGCCCGGACTGGGCGGGGAAGCGATCACGACTTCGATTCCGGCGCTCTTCAGCATCGCGAGGTCTTCACTGCTGATGCCCGCGTCGGTGATCAGCGTGCTGATGCGCGACAGTGGCAGGGAGATGTGCCGGGCCTTGATCGAGAACTTGCTGCTGTCGGCCAGAACGACCACCTCGTCGGCGTGTTTCTGCAGATTGTCGACGGCCTTGACCACGCCGGGGTGCGACTCCAGCAGCCCCCCGCCGTTGATGCCTTGCGCACCGATGAAAAGCCGCGAGGCGTAGAAGTTGAGTTCCGGGCCGCCCGGGGAGTACAGGATGCCCGGTTCGCGATGGAGTTCGCCGCCTGCGACGGTGAGATAACAGGCTCCCTGCTCGAACAGGCTGGCCGCCAGCGGCATGGAGTTTGTGCAAATTTTGACGCTTCGCCGGGCGAGGCGTTGCGCGAAAAGGAAGCACGAGGTTCCGCCAAGAACGATGATCGAATCGCCGTCCGTGCAGAGCTTCTCCGCTTCGGCGGCGATGGCTTCCTTCTGGTCGATATGAATCAGCCGGTTGGCCTCGAAGGGCTTGGCGGGAGTATGTTCGGGAGCCGCATCGTTGGCGAGCGCAATTCCCCCGAAAACCTTGCGGACCTCGCCGGTTTCGTGGAGTTTGGCGATGTCCCGGCGGATGGTGGCGGGTGAGGCGCCAAGCGTTTCTGTCAGGTCCTTGACAGTGGCAAACTGGCGTTTGTTGAGAATGTCGACGATTTTTTCCCAGCGCTCTGACTCGTTCATCTTCCCGTTCCTGGCGTATTTTTGCGCGGAACCCGGCAAGGTCACTACCGTGTCCAGCACCTGGCTTGTTTTGGCTTCCATGGCTGTGCGGTCGGCGTCCCTTGCGGTCAGGAATCGGTCAAAGCGGCCTTGTCAGGTGCTGCCAGGTTCCGTGCCGAAGAGCGCAGATCGTGCGGGGGCGTACGTTATCACAGCGGATAGCATTTCCCGTAAGCACGATTTCCGGATTCCAGGAGAAGTGACGAGGCTATTGCCCGGATGGGTGGGATGCCTGCGGCGGCCCGCACAGATGGCGAGCCGCCGCGGGGGCGGTCTTAACCCGCGAGGTGGCGTTGCAGGGACGTGCTGATCGACTGCAGGATCAGGCTGCACGACGTTGCGCCGGCATCGAGGACGCCGATCGAACGCGCTCCCAGGCGGGCGGAACGGCCGATCCGGGCCTGCAGATTCTTGGTCGAATCCTTGCCCTTCTCCGCCGCAACGCTCATCGCCTGGAGTGCCTCGGCGAAGGGCGCGCCGTTTGCCACTGCTTCGCGGAAGGCGTTGAGTGCCGGCACCATCGTGTCGATCAGTGTCTTGTCGCCGACCTGGGCATTGCCCATGCCTTGCACGTTGGCGACCGCCGCGGCGAGCGCTTCGCTGAACAAGCCAGCGTCGAGCTGGGCGTGCGGTTCGAGCGTGGTGACGAAGCCGAGGAAGAAGTTGCCGTACAGCGGTCCCATCGAGCCGCCGATGTCGTCCATCAGTGCCTGCGAGAGCTGCTCCATCGCCTTCGGCAGGTCGTTGGCAGCAGCGCCCAAGGCATCGAGCCGGGTGCCGCAGCCGGTGAAGCCCTTGCTCATGTTGATGCCGTGGTCGCCGTCGCCGATCAGGCCGTCGATTTCAGAGAGGTAGGCGCGGTTGGTGTTGATCGTGGTGATCAGGTCGCGGACGACGTCGCCGGCGGAGGCCAGGGCGATGCTCGGGCCGGTGACCGCTCGTGGCGCAGCGGCCGATTTCGCGGCGGCAGGTGCCGCAGCTTCAGCCTTTACCGTGCCGGTGACGGAACCGCTGTAGGTACGTCCCGCCGCCATGTCGCCGGCCACTGTAATGCCGACCGAATTGCACGGCGCTTGCAGGCAGCTTTCGAGCTCGTCATCGAGCTTCATCATGGTCAGCGTGACGCCCATCATTTCGAGCGACGTGAACAGGTTGCCGACCTTGTTGAAAGTGACGGTGATGCCCTTGGCCTCCAGGCGCTTGGCGATTTCGCCGTAGAGGATGTAGAGCTCCATGATCGGCGTGGCGCCGAGTCCGGAAACGAGGATGGCAACCTTGTCGCCCGACTGGAACGGCAGGTCGGGCAGGACGACGTCGAGCATCAGGTCGGCCATTTCCGCGGCGCTGACCGTCTTGCGGACGTCGATGCCCGGCTCGCCGTGGTGGCCGATGCCGACTTCCATGTTGCCGTGTTCAATCGTGAAGTTGGCGTGCCCGACTGCCGGAATGATGCATGCCGACAGGCCGATGCCGATGCTGCGGGTGTTGTCGATAGCCTTTTGCGCCGCGGCGATCACTTCGTCGAGCGATCCGCCCTGGGCTGCCTTGGCGGCGCCGACCTTCCACATCAGGATTTCGCCGGCAACGCCGCGCCGTTTGGCTTCGTCGCCCTTGGGCGCGGACGGAACGTCGTCGTTGGCGACGACGGTCTTGACCGTGATGCCTTCGCGTTCGGCCATCGACATCGCCATCTTCACGTTCATGTTGTCGCCGGCATAGTTGCCGTAGAGGCAGGCGACGCCAGCACCGCCGTTGGCGGCGCGCATCGCGTCGAGGAAGCTCTTGGCCGTTGGCGAGGAGAAGATCTCGCCGATGGCGACCGCGTCGACCATGCCGTCGCCGACGTAGCCGAGGAAGGCCGGCTCGTGGCCCGAGCCGCCGCCGGTGACGACGCCGACCTTGCCGGCTTCCGGAGCGCGAACCCGTTTGACCACGCGCGAATTGTCCGTCCCAACGACCGTGTCGGCGTGCGCCGCCAGCCAGCCCTTGAGCATGTCCTCAACCACAAGATCCGCATTGTTGATGATTCTGTTCATAGTCATGATGTGTGCAAGAGAGAGGTTGGAATAAAAAAACAGCGACGGTGAATCAATTGGTGAATGCAGCGGGAGCGCTACCTGCAAGTGCCCCGGCTGTGTTGCA
Source organism: Propionivibrio pelophilus DSM 12018 (assembly GCF_059569095.1). Lineage (NCBI taxonomy): Bacteria > Pseudomonadati > Pseudomonadota > Betaproteobacteria > Rhodocyclales > Rhodocyclaceae > Propionivibrio > Propionivibrio pelophilus. The sequence continues at coordinate 36,351 of NZ_JCANUT010000005.1, forward strand.
AGGATCCAGCAGACTTGTCATTTTTTGATCATTGGCGTACGAAAATGAAGAATAGCCGATGATTTCCGGTAATCAAGGACGGCGAGTGCCGGTTCGAATGAGTGAATCAAATCATAAAATGATTGAGAAATACAAGAAAAATTAGCTAAAACGATTTATGCGATTCTTTCATTGATTGTGCTGTTGACATCGTAAATCGCCGGTTCCAGAATGGTCTCGTTCGTAGCAGGTTGTATGTCGAAGTAGCCTTTGCTCACTTGCGAGGAAGAAGACTTTGGAAATTGCGCTTGGCCACGAGAAGGCAGTGTGCGATCCGGTTGACGCAAGCGTGCGTCGTCGGGCCGCCGCAATTCAAGACGCTCGCTGGGAAAAAGTGCCGGCCAGCCGGATGGCGTCGCGCGCTTCCGTCGTAACAACCATTCTGATGCTTCCGATCGTTGCAGTGGAGGACGTGGCCACGAACGAAGACTTGCGCCTGGATCATTCGAATCTGCAGTCGTTGAGAAGGCCCCGTGAAGCGGCGATGCGCCCGTCCGTGATGGGCCTCATATGCCACTGAACACGAAAGTATCCACTGTGGCTGCATCGAGCAACATGAACTTCTCCCTTTGCTTTTTACGCGACGCCGGTGGCGTCGATTGCCACTAACCACAAGGAGGTTCGCTGTGACTGTGAAATACCATGATGAAGAGATGATGGCTGTCGTGTGCAAGGCACCGCATGAATACAACCTGGAGAAGGTCAAGCGGCCCGCGGCAGGTCCGAACGAGGTCGTGATCAAGATCATGTCGTGCGGCATCTGCGCCGGCGACATGAAAGGATGGTCCGGTGCGGCGCGCTTCTGGGGCGACAAGGACGCCGGTCGGCCCTCCTACATCAAGCCGCCGGTCATTCCCGGGCATGAATTCTGGGGGGTGGTCTGCGAGCTGGGCGAAGGCGCTGCCGAATACCACAACGTGCAGATCGGCGACCGCGTCGTTGCCGAGCAGATCGTTCCCTGCGGCCGTTGCCACTATTGCCGTACCGGACATCACTGGATGTGCGAAGTGCACGACGTGTATGGCTTCCAGCGTGAAACCGCCGACGGCGGCATGGCCGAGTACATGCGCCTGTCGGCGCGCGCCATCATTCACAAGATTCCGGAAACCGTCTCGTTCGAAGATGCGGCGGTGATCGAGCCGCTGTCGTGCTCGCTCCATGCCGTCAATCGCGGCGACATCCAGTTCTCGGACGTCGTGGTCATTTGCGGTGCTGGGCCGCTGGGCTTGTTCATGGTTCAGGCCGCGCACCTCAAAACACCGAAATGCCTTGTCGTGATCGATCTCGACGATCGTCGCCTTGAGTTGTCGAAGGAGTACGGTGCTGACGTCGTGATCAATCCCAAGCGTGAAGACGCGGTGGAAATCGTCAAGAAGATGACCGGAGGCTACGGCTGCGACGTGTATATCGAAGCGACGGGGCATCCGAGCGGTGTCACGCAAGGCCTGCAGATGATCCGCAAGCTGGGGCGCTTCGTCGAGTTCAGCGTGTTCAGCCATGAAACGACGGTTGACTGGTCGATCATCGGCGAAGAGAAGCACCTCGACCTGCGCGGCGCGCACCTTTCCGGCTTCTGCTATCCGGTCGCCATCGATTTGTTGAATCGCGGGTTGTGCACCTCCAAAGGCATCGTCACCCATAACTACAAGCTCTCCGAATGGGAGGAGGCACTGAAGGTGGCGCAGTCGATGGATTCGATCAAGGTGTTGCTGACACCTGACGCTTGATTCCAATCACCGTCGTTCGGTAGCTGCATCTGCACTTGCTGCAGCTACCGATAAGGTACAGCGTCTGCATCAGTCGTAATCAGGAGCAGTCAGGTTGCGCTCGCCGGTGAGGCGATGCGGGACCAAGTCCCTCCTGCGGAAGGTCATCGACAATGAAGAATGAGCAGGGTGTCAGCAATTCGATTCAGGGGGTAGGAAGTAACTTATGAGCTCGCAAGCAGAACTTTCAAGAGGGCATCATTCCGGTTCGCGTCTTGGCAAATTCGTCTTGCCGGCGATCGTCGTTGCGGTGCTCGTCGCGATGGCGCTGGATACCAAGGTCGTGCAGATCGGATCAAAGGAGGACGTTCGCGCCCAGGTGTTTTCGCCTGAAGCGTTCGGGAAAAAGGAATTTCCGAAGATTCAGGGGTGGATCGAGAAAGCCGCGGTAGACGCGAAGCAACTGGCCGAGGCCATTGCCGCCGACAAGGCCGCAGCGGCAGAGAAATACGGCAAGCCGGGAAGCGTCGGGCCGATCTTCCCGGTCAAGTTCAGTGGCGTGGTCGGCGAGGGAAGCAGCGGTGTCTTCAAGGTCAAGGTTGATGGTTTGCCGGAAGGGATCGGCGTCCGGGTGCAAACCGGGCCGGCGATCAACGGTACCGAGGTGCGCGATGCGACGGGGAGCATCAGCTTCGGCCAGTTCACTAACCAGATCGAATATCAGGATGCTGGCGCCGCGCTGAACGACCAGATCAAGGCCTTGGTCTTGGCCAAGCTGGATCGGGAGAAGCTGCCCGGCAAGACGATCGAAGTGGTCGGCGTGTTCCAGCTGATCAATCCGGCCAACTGGATGGTTACGCCGGTACAGTTGAAAGTCGCGCCATGAGTGCCTTGCCTGAAGCATCGCACGCCGATGGCGAAGCGGTGATGTCAGCACGCAACGTCGCCAAGTTTTTCGGCAGTGTGCGTGCGTTGAACGGGGTGAACTTCGACATCCATCGCGGCCAGGTGACGACCCTGTTCGGGGAAAACGGCGCGGGGAAATCAACGTTGATGAAGATCCTCGCCGGCATTCAGCCGCCAACTTCCGGCGAGATCATCCTCGATGGCCAACCGGTGAGGTTTTCCTCGTCGACGGATGCCCGCAATCGCGGCATCTCGATCATCCACCAGGAATTGAGCCTGGCGCCCAACCTGTCGGTGCGCGACAACATTTTCATGGGGCGCGAGCTTCGCACGGCGACCGGCGTTAACTTCGCGGAGGAAGCACGGCGCACCAAGGCGTTGATGGAGGAACTGGAAGAAGACATCGACCCGATGACGCTGGTCGAAGATCTCCGCCTAGGTCAGCAGCAGATCGTCGAGATCGCCCGAGCGCTGTCGGTAAATAGCCGCATCCTGATCATGGACGAGCCGACTTCGGCGCTTTCGGCGACGGAGGTCGAGGTGCTGTTCAAGGTGATTCGCGACCTGAAATCGCGGGGCGTATCCATCGTCTATATTTCCCACCATCTTGAAGAGGCGTTGCAGATTACCGATCACGCGGTGGTGCTGCGGGATGGAAACATGACGGCGAAGGCGCCGCGTTCGGAAATCGACCTCGAGTGGATCGTCCGCAACATGGTCGGCGACAACTTCGACCTTGGCAGCCCGCCGACAGGGTATGAGTTTGGCGACGTGGCGCTTTCGATCGACGACGTCGTGGTGACGGAGGCTTCCGGCGCCAACGTGGTCGACCATATGTCGCTGCAGGTACGTGCCGGTGAAATCGTCTGCATCTACGGATTGATGGGGGCTGGCCGCACCGAACTGCTCGAGGCTGTGGCGGGTCGGGGCGAACTGGTGAATGGGAAGGTGCTCCTGGAGGGCGAGGATGTCTCCGGGCTGACCATCGCCGAGCGCATCGCCAAGGGCTTGTCGCTCGTGCCGGAGGACCGCCAGCGTGACGGCCTGGTACAGACGATGACCGTCGGGAAAAACCTCTCCCTGGCGAGTATCGGTGCCTTCGTGAAGGGCTGCTTCACCTCGCCACAGCGCGAACGTGAGCTGGTCGACGAGTCGATTCGCCGTGTCACGGTGAAGACGGCCGGTGGAGGCGCCGCCATCGGTTCCCTGTCGGGCGGCAATCAGCAGAAGGTCGTGATCGGCAAGATGCTGGCGACGGATCCCAAGGTGCTGTTGCTGGACGAGCCGAGCCGCGGGATCGACATCGGCGCCAAGGCGGAGGTTTTCCGTCTGATCGCCGAACGGGCCAAGCACGGGCTTGCGGTCATCTATTCGACATCGGAGGTTGGCGAGTGCCTGAGTGTCGCGCATCGCATCATCGTGATGGCGCGGGGCAAGATCTCGGCTGAATTCGGACCCGATGTATCCAAGGAACAAATCATGGCCGCCTCGGGCGAGTCCGTGGCTGAATGAAAAATATTAGGAGAAAAATCGCATGACTACTGCGAACAAAGTCGCTCAAGGCGTTCAGGGCGCTCAGGGTGCACCATCCCAGGGCGGCATCGATATTGTGCGGATCCTTCTCGAGGGGCGCGCATTCTTTGCCTTGATCGTGATTATTCTGGTGTTTTCCATCCTGTCGCCGGTCTATTTTTCGACCGCCAACTTCCTGGTCATGGCTTCGCACGTGGCAATCTACGGATTGCTGGCCATCGGCATGCTGGTGGTGATCCTGACCGGGGGTATCGATCTTTCCGTCGGGTCGACGCTCGGCTTGTGCGGCGTGGTGGCCGGCGGCCTGATGCAGGGGGTGGAGATCGAGTCGCTGGGGTCGATCTACTATCCCTCCGTCTGGGTCGTCGTCGTGCTGACGTGTGCGCTGGGGGGCTTTATCGGCGCGATCAATGGCGTGCTCATCGCTTACCTCAAGGTGCCGGCGTTCGTCGCTACGCTCGGTGTCCTGTATTGCGCCCGGGGCGTCGCCTTGTTGCTGACCAACGGACTGACCTACAACAATCTGGGCGGAGAACCTCAACTCGGAAACACCGGGTTCGACTGGCTAGGTTTCAATACCATCTTCAACGTTCCCATCGGCGTGCTGGTTCTGGTCTTGCTGGCACTCGTCGCGGTGGTTCTGCTCAACAGAACGGCGTTCGGGCGCTGGGTCTACTCGACCGGCGGCAATGCGCGAGCGGCTGAACTCTCCGGTGTTCCGGTCAAGTTCACCACGATTTCCGTCTATGTGTTCTCCGGCGTTTGCGCCGCGATCGCCGGGCTGGTCCTGTCCTCGCAGCTTACCTCGGCCGGTCCGACGGCGGGGACGACCTACGAACTGACCGCCATCGCCGCCGTGGTTGTCGGCGGGGCAGCACTGACCGGGGGGCGCGGCAACGTGCGCGGCACCCTGCTCGGTGCCTTCGTCATCGGCTTTCTTTCGGATGGGCTCGTCATCATCGGCGTTTCGGCGTACTGGCAAACCGTCTTTACCGGTGCGGTGATCGTTCTCGCCGTGCTGATGAACTCCATTCAATACTCCAAGCGGCCCAAGTCGCTGCCCACTTCGGGGAGTCCCACCATTCCTCAGAAAGAGCCCGCAGGGAAGCTCGTCTGATGAACGTTCGCCGATCGTTCGGCACTTTGTAATGAAGCAACTTAGGAGAGGTAGATATGTTTAAAACAACACGCCGTAAACTTATCGCAGCACTGTTGCTCACCCCGCTCATGGCCGGTACCGCGATGGCACAGGGCAAGGGCCTGATGACGATCATCGTGAACGATCCGGCTAACCCGTACTGGTATACGGAAGGTCAGGTCGCCAAGGCGACTGCCGAAAAGCTGGGCTACTCGGCCGTCGTTGCGGCTCACACTGGTGACACCAACACCGAGAGCAAGCTGATCGATACGGCGATTACCAACAAGTCGGTCGCGATCCTTCTTGACCCGGCCAACGCCAGCGGTTCGGTCGGCGCGGTCCAGAAGGCTGTTGCCGCGAAGATCCCCGTTCTGCTGATCAATGCCGAAATCAACAAGGACGGTCTGGCCAAGGCCCAGCTCGTCTCGAACAATGCCCAGGGCGCTGCACTCGGAGCGCAGCAGTGGGTGAAGGTGATGGGTGACAAGGGCAAGTACGTCGAACTCTTCGGCGCGCCGTCCGACAACAACGCGGCCACCCGTTCGAACGGCTACAAGACCGTGCTCAGCCAGTACCCCGACCTGAAGAAGGCCGCCCAGGAAGTTGCGAACTGGGACCGCACGCAAGGTCACAACAAGATGCAGGCGATGATGCAGGCGAATCCCGATATCAAGGGCGTGATCAGCGGCAACGACGAAATGGCCCTGGGCGCGATTGCCGCGCTGAAGAAGGCGGGCAAGCTCAAGGATGTCGTGGTCGGCGGTTTCGATGGCTCGCCTGATGCCGTCGCGGCTGTCAAGGCCGGCGAACTGGCCTACACGGTGTTGCAGCCGGTTGCGGTGTTCTCGGAAGCCGCGGTGATGCAGGCTGACTCGTTCATCCGGACCGGCAAGACCGGTGCGAAGAGTGAGAAGCAGTTGTTCGACTGTCTGCTGATCACCAAGGACAACGTCAGCAAATACTCGTCGCCGTTCGTTCTGGACAAGTAACATCCTCTTGACGGAATTTATTGCCGTCTCTGCGGCACGGGTGCTGATCCCAGCATCCGTGCCGAAACCCAAGGACTCCCTTTGTACTGGTTGTTTTCCGGGTGGCGCCCGGAGGTACGCACACGCCTTTAGCGGTGTGTTCAATGAATCCAGGTAGATAGTAAGCAGAAGGGGGCTCGGTCTCTGTCGAACACATGAATCCGTGCGTGAGAAGTCAGCTTTTTAGCTAGTCCTTCGCCAAATGCTCGAGGCCCGTGATGCGCCTTCTGCACGTTCCTCACCCTTTCCGAGTCCGAGCGTTCGGTGAGTCCTGGCTTCCTGGAAAGCATGTTCTGTTCGCGCGGCATCTTCAAATAGCGAAAGGATTTTTTCATGGGAGTCACAATGAAAGCGGCCGTGATGTACGGCCCCCGCGACATGCGCGTGGAGGATCGCCCGCGTCCTGGCGTCGTGCCGGGTGAGTTGCTGATCAAAGTTCATCATGTGGGAATTTGCGGCTCGGATATGCACTTTCTCAAGGATGGACGCCTCGGAAACTGGGTCGTTGATTCGCCGCTGATCCTGGGGCATGAATCCGCAGGTGAGGTCATCGAGATCGGTCCCGGTGTAGAAGGTTTCTCCGTCGGCGACAAGGTGGCTCTGGAGCCGGGAGTCCCTTGCGGGTCGTGCTGGAGTTGCATGACCGGGCATTACAACCTCTGTTCGAACATGTCGTTCATGGCAATCCCGCACGAACGGGACGGCGTGTTCTGCGAATACGTGTCTCACCCCGCGAAGATGTGCTTCAAGCTTCCGTCGAATGTAAGTACGCTGGAAGGCGCCCTTTGCGAGCCGCTCTCCGTCGGGCTCTATGCGGTCGAGAAATCCGGCGCAAGACTCGGGCAAAGTGCGGTCATCTTCGGGTCGGGCTGTATCGGCCTGGTCACGATGCTGGTGCTCAAAGCCATCGGCGTGAGCGACATCACGGTTGTCGATATCGTGCAGAGGCGCCTGGATACCGCACTGGCGTTGGGGGCCAAGCGGGTCATTCGCGGGGACCAGGAGGACGCTGTCGCCGCGCTGATGAAAACGGGGGGCTGCGACGTCGTTTTCGATGCGGCCGGCAGTCCTCGCACGGCGCTGCAAGCCTCGCAGGTCGTCGCGCCGAACGGTGTCGTCGTCATTGTCGGCATGGCCGCCGATCCTGTCATCGGCATGGATATCGGCACGATGGCATCCCGGGAAGCGCGCCTCGAAACCATTTTCCGCTACCGAAACCATTATCCGACGGCCATCAAGGCGGTCGAGTCCGGCGTCATTCCGTTGAAGAAGATTGCTTCTCATGTCTTCCCCTTCGAGAAGATCGTGGAAAGCGTCCTTTTCAACATGGATAACCCGAACGAAGTCGTCAAAGGCGTCATCAGTTTTGTCGATTGAGTCCTTGAAAGTGGCTGCCGGTGCCCGGGCCATTGCCCGGGGATCGATGAAATGCTGCGATGCGTGATTGAAATAAATCACAAAGTGATTGCGTGTGGTGAAGTTGAAGAAGTTATGTGCGTTTAATTTCTTTATTTTGTGGTTGACTTGTTGACATCGTGAAACTCTGGTTTCAGAATGATTCGCAAGCCGCATCACACAAGGCTGCCACGAGCAGTCCAGTACAAATAATCGCGGCCGAGCACGTCGGGGTTGCAGACAAAGAAGAAAGAACGCGCAAGAGCCCTTTGCCTTAGGTGGGGGCCATGCGTAAGCAAGCTTCGGAGAGTCAAGCAAGATGCCTGATAACGCAACAGAGTCGACAAGTCTTCCTCTTGGGTCGCCAGTGGCGGCGCAAACAGCTGCCGTGCCATTGGTTCTCGCCAGCGGTGTGGCGAAGAGCTTCAACGGAGTCCCTGCGCTCAGGAACGGTTGCCTGGAGTTGCATGCCGGCAGTGTTCACGCGCTGTGCGGTGGCAATGGCGCCGGCAAGTCGACCTTCCTCAATGTCCTGATGGGAATCCTTCAGCGCGATGCAGGATCGATCAAGGTGCGGGGGCAGGAGGTGCATTTCGCCAATCCCAACGACGCACTCCACGCCCGGATCTCGATCATTACCCAGGAACTGTCGCCGATTCCCGGCATGACCGTCGCGGAAAACATCTTTCTCGGGCGCGAACCAAAAAAGCTGGGCGTCATCGTCGATTATCCGCGCCTGTTCGAACGAGCCGGCGAGTTGCTGGAGCGTCTGCGTTTCGACATCGACCCGCGCACGCCGATGTACCGGCTGAGCCTCGCGCAAACGCAGCTGGTGGAGATCGCCAAGGCATTCAGCCACCAGAGCGAAATCATCATCATGGACGAGCCGACCTCGGCAATCGGCGAGAATGAAACGGAAATCCTGTTCGACGCGATCCGCTCGGTGTCGTCGCAGGGGGCCGGCATCATTTACGTTTCGCACCGCCTGTCCGAGATCTTCACGATTGCCGACCGCTACACGGTTTTCCGGGATGGCGGTTTCATCGAAACAGGCAAGCTGGCCGATATCGATCGTCGCCATCTGGTGCGCCAGATCGTTGGTCGCGAACTGAACGCCGGCGAGCGCAAGGAGAAGAAGGCGGACGGAGAGGTCGTATTGTCCGTGAAGAACTTCAGCCGCGAAAGCGAGTTCGAGGACATCTCCGTCGACGTCAAACGTGGCGAGGTGCTCGGGATTTACGGTCTGATTGGTTCGGGACGAAGCGAATTCCTCAACTGCGTTTTCGGCATCACCAAGCCGGATTCCGGTAGCGCTGCGCTTCTTGGCGAGCCCATTCCCAAAGGGAAGCCCGGGCAGTCCATCCTGAAGGGCATCTCGCTGGTCACCGAGGATCGCAAGGCGACGGGGTTGGTGCTCAGTTCGTCGGTGGCCTTCAACACGACGCTGGCGGCTTTGCCCAACTTGTCTACGGCCACGTATATCGATCGCTCGAAAGAGCGCCGCTTGATGACGGGCCTGATCGAGCGCATGCGCGTGAAACTGGCGACGCCGGAAATGGATGTTTGCGAATTGAGCGGGGGCAACCAGCAAAAGGTGGTGCTGGCCAAATGCATGGCGACCGATCCGATCTGCCTGCTTTGCGATGAGCCGACACGCGGAATCGATGAGGGGGCCAAACGGGAGGTGTACGCCTTCCTGTCCGAATTCGCCGCGAAAGGCGGGGCGGTCGTGGTCGTGTCGTCGGAGGCGCCCGAAGTGCTCGAGGTCAGCGACAGGATCGCGATCTTCAAAAAGGGCCGGCTGGCGGTCGTGATCGACGGCCACCAGGCGTCACAGGAAGAACTTCTTCATCTTGCATCTTGAACAAGGTAAGACAACGCATGAACTCGACCATCTCCTCTCCCGCGATCCAGAACCGCCCCCAGCTTAGTCATCTGCTGCGTGATTACGGCATCGTCATTGCTTTTGTGGTGCTGTGCGGCGTACTCAGCGCCGTCAACGAAAATTTCCTGACGTGGGGCAACTGGGTCAACATCCTGCGCCAGACGTCGATCAACGGAATCCTCGCGATCGGGATGACCTACGTCATCCTGACCAAGGGCATCGATCTTTCGGTCGGGTCGATTCTGGCGCTTAGCGGGCTGGTGACCGGCAGTCTGGTCACCGGCAGTGAGCCGTACTCTGCGTTCGTTGGCATTCTGGCCGGCTTGCTCGTGGGAGTGGCGCTCGGGGCGGTCAACGGCCTGATCGTCGCCCGCCTTTCCGTTGCGCCCTTCGTTGTGACACTCGGTATGCTGAGCGTGGCGCGCGGCATGACCTTCATCTACAACGACGGGATGCCGATCGCCAATCTTTCCAAGCAATTCCGTTTCATCGGACAAGGCATGGTCGGCGGCATCCCCGTGCCGGTGATCATCCTGGCGATCACCTTCTTCATCTTCTGGTTCATCCTCAAATACACGACGTTCGGACGCTATGTCTATGCGGTCGGCGGCAACGAACGCAGCGCGAAAACCAGCGGTATCAGCACTCGCTGGGTGGTGTTCTCCGTTTATGTGATTTCCGGCCTGCTGTCAGGGCTCGCCGGGCAGATCCTCGCCGCGCGGACGACCTCCGCCCTGCCGCAGGCGGGCATTGCCTATGAACTCGATGCCATCGCCGCCGTGGTGATCGGTGGAACAAGCTTGAGCGGCGGCGTCGGCACCTTGTCCGGAACCCTGATCGGCGCGCTCATCATCGGCGTCATCAACAACGGTCTCGACCTGATGGGCGTCTCGTCCTATTACCAGCAGGTGATCAAGGGAACGATCATCGTGGCGGCCGTCCTGCTTGACGCCTCCCGCAAGAAACAAAGCTGAACAGTCCTTCCTGGCAGTCCTAACCGCAGTACCCATTCACTTGATGGAGAAATGATATGCGACTCTTGAAACTTGCAGCTATGACATTGGCAATCTCCCTGGCCGCCTCCGGTCCCTCGCTGGCGCAGGACAAGAAGACGTACAAGATCGGGGCCGCGGTATACGGCCTCAAGGGCGAATTCATGCAGTTGTGGTCGAACGCGCTGAAGGAGCACCCGTTGGTCAAGAACGGCACGGTCAAGGTCACCGTGTTCGACGGCAACTACGACGCGCTGACCCAGAACAACCAGTTCGACACGATGGTGACGCAGAAGTACGACGGAATCCTGTTCGTCCCGATCGACATCCAGGCCGGCGCCGCTGGCGTGGAGAAGGCAGCCGAAGCGAAAATTCCGGTCGTCGGCTCGAACACCCGGGTTAACAGCGACAAACTGACCTCGTATGTCGGCTCGAACGACGTCATTGCCGGGGAAATGGAAGCCGAGTCGGTGATCAAGGCCATCGGCGGCAAGGGCAACGTCGTGATCCTGGAAGGTCCGATCGGACAGTCAGCACAGATCGAGCGGCGCAAGGGCAATCAGAACGTCCTGGCCAAGTACAAGGACGTCAAGGTCCTCGAAATGAAGACGGCGAACTGGTCGCGTGCCGAGGCGCTGTCGCTGATGGAGAACTGGCTGACGGCGCACTCGGGCAAGATCAACGGCATCATCGGCCAGAACGACGAAATGGCACTGGGCGCCATCGAGGCGGTCAAGGCCAAGGGCATCGATCCGAAGACGATTCCGACCGCCGGCATTGACGGCGTGACCGACGCCGTGCGCGCCGTCAAGGACGGCAACATGGTCAGCGTGCTGCAGGATGCGGCAGCTCAGGCGCAAGGTGGGCTCGATGTGCTGATGCGCTCTATCGTCGGCCCGAGCTACAAGCCGCAGTCTGACATCTGGACGAAATACTCCGCGCAGGGCCTGGCCTGGGGCGATGGCACGGCCAAGCACTACAACATCCCGTGGACGCCGATCACCAAGGCAAATGCTGACGCGATGCTGGCAGCACGCAAGTAATCTGGACATGGCCTGATCACTGCGGGGCGCCGATTTTGCGCTCCGCAGTCAGTTAACGGATGAAATGGAGATAAAAATGGCAACTACGTTTGAGGCGGGCTTCCGGCTCGACGGGAAGGTGGCGTTGATTACAGGGGCTGCGGCGGGAATCGGTTACGCGATTTCCGAGTTGTTCGCGGCGCAAGGGGCGCGTCTTGTTCTGCTCGATCTGAGTGAGGACGTCCGGAATGTTGCGCAGAAATTGCCGGGCGACCATCTGGCGATTCCTTGCAATGTCGCGGAAAACGCGCAAATTCAGGCGGCGGTGGACACGGCTGTCGAGAAGTACGGGAAGATCGATATCCTCGTTAACAATGCCGGGGTCGCTCTGCTCAACAAGGCAACCGAGGTGACCGAGAAGGAGTGGGACACCACCATGGCGGTGAACCTGCGGGCCCCGTTCTTCCTGGCCCAGGCCGTGGCGAAGGTGATGACGAAAAACGGCGGCGGGCAGATTGTCAATATGGCTTCACAAGCGAGCGTTATCGCGCTGGATCGGCATGTCGCCTACTGTGCGAGCAAGGCGGCGGTCGTGTCGATGACGGAGGTTCTTGCGATCGAATGGGCGCGTGCCGGGATCACGGTCAACGCCATTTCGCCGACTGTCGTCGAAACGGCGCTCGGGAAAAAAGCGTGGGCCGGCGAAGTCGGTGAGGCAATGAAGCAGAAGATTCCGGTCGGCCGCTTTGCCCAGCCTGAGGAAATTGCCTCGGCCGCGCTCTACCTCGTCAGCGAACACACGCGGATCATGACCGGCGCCAATGTCGTTATTGACGGCGGCTATACGATCCAGTGAAGTGAAGCAAACGACCCGGTGTGAATGATGCGTTACGCACCGGGTTTCTTCTCAAAAAACAAAAATCAGCGGCGGATGGCTACGAAGGCTGCTTCGAGGCGATCGAGATAGCCATTCGGAGCGTGGTAGGCGGCGACCATCGCGGGCTCGGGGTCGGTGACCGCCTTGCCGGCGTAGAGTGCAGCACGTAGCTTCTCGGCGAGTGCCTCACGTGCGGTGCCGTCCTTCTTTTCGACCACCGCCACCGCCCCGGCCACAGCCGCGCCCAGCGCTGCGCCGGCCTGGCCGGCCTGGATGGCCGGACGATTCCAGATGGCGGCGATGCGGCGCATGATTTCCGGACTGGTCGATGGACCGCCGCAAACGCTGATCGGGTCGCCGTTCGGGCTGGGCTGGCTGATTTTCGACCCGTAGCGATAGACGAGACCGAGCGCGCTGTCGACGATTCCGGGATAGTCGTTGGCGAAATCGGCCGGGCCGTCGTCGAGCCTGACCACGTCCGGATTGGCTGTGATGAGCGGGAACGATTCGGCGTCAGGGTGCCAGAAACGCAACCGGCTGCCCGGTGGCGTATTCGCCAGCGCCGCATCGCAGGCGGCATAGTCCTTCGCCCCGAAGCCGTGAAGTTTGCGCAGGCGATCCCAGGTCAACGCGCCGTTGGTGCGGCAGCCGAAATTGAACGGCCGACCCAGTCCGTCGTACATGGCGTTCGCTGCGCCGGAAGCGTCGACGCCGCCGTCGGGGCTCGACATCATGTAGACGAAGCTGGTGCCGAGGCTCAGCAGGTCGCCGCTGGCGAGCACCTTGGATTGGGGATTGTCGCCGGAGCCGGCGATGATCCGGCAGTCCGGGTGGAAGCCGTACTTTTCCTGGAAGTAGCGGGCGATCCGGCCGACGGTGGTCAATGGATGGGCGAGTGCCGGCAGCTTTTCCGCCAGCCCTTGGGCGCCTCCCGGCAGATCGTCGGCCGCGGCGGCGATTACCGTCTCGTCCCAGGTGCGGGAACGGTAGTTCATCAGGGCGGTGCCGCAGGCGTTGCCGAAGTCGAGCGGAATGGCGCAGTCACCGGCCAGAACGGCAGGGATCAGGCTCGAAATCTGCAGGATATGCCGGGTGGCGGCATAGGCAGCGGGGTAGTGCAGCGCGACCTTGCGGTGCGCCGCGGCAGAGAAGCGTAGCGGGATGTCGCTGCCGGTACGTTCGATAATCGCCGCCTTGCCGCCGACGCGGGCGCGGATGTGCTCGGCCTCGGCAACCGTGTTGGCCGTTTTCCAGATCGGCGCGCCGCCGTAGGAAAACGCGTTGCCGAGTTGCCTCGTCAGCGATTGCTTGCAGTTTCCCGCCTGGCGCAACGCAGAAAAGGCGTCCTGTGCTTGTTCGCCGAGGAAGACATGTCCGTGCTGCTGTCCCGAGGTGTTGATGGAGGCGATGGCGCTGGTGTCGATGCCGGCTTCCTTGAGGTCGCTCAGGATGGCGTCGAGCGCAGCCAGGAAGAGGCGCGGCGGTTGCTCAGCTTCGCCGGGTTCACGCGGTGGGATGAGCAGGGTGTCGTGCTCGAACCCGTAGCCGAGCAGGCGCGGGTCGTCGCGATAGGCCAGCGAGCGGTTCCAGACGACGTGTCCGGTGTCGACATCGAGCAGGACGGCGCTGAGGCTTTGGGTACTGGCATCCAGACCGAGAGAGAAGTGGGCGAGGGGCGGCATGAGGGGAGACTCTCCTTGGTGTGAGCGCAAACACGCTTGCAACGAGTGGCTGAAGCGGATTCTTGATTCGATTTTTGGAGAAAAATTCTTCCATCGGTTCCGGCTGCCGTCAATCGGAATCCCGCTGAACTGCTGTGCAGAAATTTACACCCTCTCCGCGATCGCTCCGGGGAGTCATTCAAAAAAACGGGGGCCGAAGCCCCCGTCGATGCGTTTCCTGACTTGCCGAAGAATCACTTCCCTTCCGGCTCGTCCTTCTTCTTGTCGTTGCCGGCGATGAACGGGCTCCACGGTTGGGCCTTGACCGGACCGGGTGTCTTCCACACGACGTTGAACTGGCCGTCGGCCTTCACTTCGCCGATGAACACCGGCTTGTGCAGGTGGTGGTTCTTCTCGTCCATCTTCACGGTGAAGCCGGACGGGGCCTTGAAGGTCTGGCCGGCCATGGCGGCGATGACCTTGTCGACGTCGGTGCTCTTGGCCTTCTCGACGGCCTGCTTCCACATGTGGATGCCGATGTAGGTGGCTTCCATCGGGTCGTTGGTCACGACCGTGCTGGCGTTCGGCAGCTTCTGCTTGACCGCCCAGTCCTTGTACATCTTGATGAAACCGGTGTTTTCGGCGTTCTTCAGCGACTGGAAGTAGTTCCAGGCGGCGAGGTGGCCGACCAGCGGCTTGGTGTCGACGCCGCGCAGTTCCTCTTCGCCCACCGAGAAGGCGACGACCGGAACGTCAGTGGCCTTCAGGCCGGCGTTGCCAAGTTCCTTGTAGAACGGCACGTTCGAATCGCCGTTGATGGTCGAGACGACGGCGGTCTTCTTGCCTTCGGAAGCGAACTTCTTGATCTTGGCGATGATCGTCTGGTAATCGCTGTGACCGAATGGCGTGTATTCCTCCATGATGTCCGCGTCGGCAACGCCCTTGGACTTCAGGAAAGCGCGCAGGATCTTGTTGGTCGTGCGCGGATAGACGTAGTCGGTGCCGAGCAGGACGAAGCGCTTGGCTTCACCGCCGTCCTTGCTCATCAGGTACTCGACTGCCGGGATCGCCTGCTGGTTGGGCGCCGCACCGGTGTAGAAGACGTTCTTCTCGAGTTCCTCGCCTTCGTACTGCACCGGGTAAAAGAGCAGGCCGTTGAGTTCCTTGTAGACCGGCAACACCGACTTGCGCGAGACCGAGGTCCAGCAGCCGAAGGTGACGTCGACCTTGTCCTTGGTCAGCAACTGGCGGGCCTTCTCGGCGAACAGCGGCCAGTTCGACGCCGGATCGACGACGACCGGTTCGAGCTTCTTGCCCATCACGCCGCCGGCCTTGTTGATTTCCTCGATGGTCATCAACGCGGTTTCCTTCAGCGCAGTCTCTGAAATCGCCATGGTGCCGGAGAGCGAGTGCAGGATGCCGACCTTGATCGTGTCGGCCGCGTGGGCGCCGAGCGAGGTCAGGCCGATGGAGGCAAGGGCGGCGGAAAGAACGGTCGCCTTGATGAACGTACGACGGGATTTCATGAGAGCTCCTTGAGAGGTTGGCTGGAATGCTGGAATTCGGGCCGGGACGCGAACTCATCGTCCAGGGCACGACGCCAGAGTAAGGAACGACTCTCTCTGTCGGAATACGTCAGATGGCGTAGTGGAGAGGGGGAGGGGGATCCCGGGGCGTGGCCTGTATTCGTCAGCCGGGCAGGTCCGTGGCTGGCTCTCCCGGACGCTGAGCTTTTCGTCGCCGTAAAACGAATCCAACTTCAAGCCCGAAAATCTCCCCGAGTTTCTGCAGCGTCTCGATCTTCGGGTTGCCCTGACCCGCTTCGAGCTGCTTGAGCGCGCCGAGGCTGATGCCGCGGTGCCTGGCGAATTCGGGCTGGGTGAGGCGGCTGATCCGGCGCATGGCCTTTATCGCGTCCGGGATGGAAAGCCTGCCGGCCTGGATGTCGGCAAAGAACTGTTCGCGCAGTTGTCTTTCCGCGTCGGGGTCGATGTGCTTGCGGCGTTTGTCCACGGCGTCACATCCTGTTCAGGCGTTTGGCCTGCTCGGCAATCGTCGGCAGACAGTCTTCGATGACGAAAGCGTCGACGCCAGACTCTTTCATGATGGCGGGAAGGTTGGCGACGGTTTCGGAAAAGCGGCGAAGGCCGGTGCGAACGTCGTTCCGGTTGGCTTCGGAGAGCGCCAGGACGTCGATGATGTCATTCCATTCGACCAGTTCACGCCCGCCGTGCCGCCATTTGCAGCCGCGTACGACGAATTCGCGGTCGAGGTACATGGGAGCGAAATCGTAAATGGGGGTGAGTTGAACTCTGCCGTTCGTCAGGCGCTGGACGGAGGTGTTTCTCGCGTGGTTGTCGGTGTTGCGCAGTGCCATGTTCAGGATGTCGCGGCGCATGAATTCGATGGTCTCGGCGACGGGGTCATCCATATGCGGCAGGAACGCCCGGACCAGTTTGAAGAGCGGGGTGGGTACGCCGAAGGCGCGAATTCCGGCCAGCGAGGCAAGGGTTTCCTGCGCGAGACGATGTAGCCCGGTTTGATCGATGGCGCGGTCAAAGCGTGGCACGAACAGCATGTCACGCAAGGACATCGGTTCTCCTGCGACACGCAGGCCGCAGCGTTTGGCAACGCGGAGGTAGGCGGCTTCATTGCGCAGTACCGCGTAATCGGTTTCATGGGGGCCGCGAGGTAGTTTCACCAGCCAATGCGCGGCTTGTTCGGCATCGGGCAGTGCGGTGTCGGCAAACCAGAGTCCGTCGTGATCCTGCGTGAGCAGGAATTTGGGGGCAGCGCCTTGAACGCCAGTAGTGCCGGCGGCGAGCATGGCGTGGAGCCAGATGTGTTCGAGAAAGGCGGACTGGCGGGCGGCGATGTCGTCGAGCGTATAGCCGGCTTCCTTGGCTTCCGGGTGCTTCTTTTTGTGCGTCTCGTAGAAACTGACGGCGCTGTTCAGCCGGAGGTTGCCAATTGGATTGAATGCGCCGTGTTGGGCGAGAATCAGGTCCGCGTCGTCGCTGTCCGGGACACCGAGTTCGCGGGCGAGATAAGTCCTTCCCCGCCCTTGTGGTACGAGGTCGAGCAGGAAGGCGGGGAGCGGCTGGTATCCCGTGTCGATATCGATCCCGTGGTATGCCATCGACACGGGCAGGGAAAACGAAACCGGTGTCGGTGCATCGCCGAATACATAGTCAGGCAAATACTCGAACGTTCCGCAATAGCGGGCGCCCGCAGGCATGAATTCCGCGGCAGGAACCCATTCACCGCGCTGATGAATTTCGATGATGGAGCGCATGGCGATTTTTTAAATGGCTATCGCAATGAGCTAAATATACACACAAAAGCCGGGGAAAAGTATATTGCGATGGTCTTTGTGTTGTTATCTGCTTGCCCGCTGCAAATCCTCAGCCCATTGGTTTCGGTGGCTGCCCCGCGGTCCGATAGCAGTTCCGCCCGGCGGCCTTGGCTTCATAGAGCGCGCGGTCGGCCTGGCTGAGCACGCTGTTGAATTGTTCGCTGGCGCCGGCGATATGCCCACCGATGCTCGCGCTCAGTGGAATGTGTCGGCCGGCCGCATCGACGACGGCATGACTGGCGGCGATGGCTTGACGCAGCCGTTCGCCGAGCGAGTGCAGCACGTCCTCGTCGGTCGGGTAGAGCATGATCAGGAATTCATCGCCGCCCCAGCGCGCCGCGACGTCGTAGGGGCGGATCGTTGCGTCGATAATCCGGGCGACGGCCATCAGCGCCTGGTCGCCGGCCGCATGCCCGTGCTGGTCGTTGATTTCCTTGAAGCAGTCGAGGTCGAGCCAGAGGATGCCAAGGCGGTTCGTCTCGCGCCGGGCCCGCTTCAGTTCGGCCTCGATGCGCTCGCTCATGCCGCGCCGGTTGAGCAGTTCGGTCAGGGGGTCGATCTTGGTCAGGCGTTCGAGCGCGATGGTCCGTTCCTGTACCTTGAATTCGAGGTCGCGCCGCGAGACGGTCACCGACCTGGCCATCTGCACGAAGCGCTTCATCAGCCGGCCGATTTCGCCGGTGCCGAGCGTGTCGAGTTGCGCCGGAACGTCGCTGCCGGCCTCGACGGCCGACATGCCGGCGTCGAGCTGCTGCAGGGGGATCAGCACAAAGCGCCGCAACGCGAGGTTGAAGAGCAGCAGGATGCCGAGCAGGGTCAGCGTGTAGACGACGAGGATGCCGGTGAACTGGCTGAACGGCAGCAGCACGTCGAGGTCGAGCAGGGTGATCTCGTGCCAGTCGATCTCCGGCAGGTAGGCGATGCCGGCGATGTGCCGCTTGCCGTTGGCCTGGACGACCAGCGTCGCCACGCTCTTCTTCTGGATTTCCAGTTCCTTCATCGCTGCCAGCACGGCCTGGCGGTCGGCCTCGCGTTCGAAGAGCAGGTCGATGGTGTTCTGCTGCGACTTTGATTTGCTGATCGAGGCGAAGTCGATCAGCGCCTGGTTGCGGTGGATCTGGATGGCGCCGCCGTGATCGACGAACAGGCTGGTGACGCCCGGCGAGCCCTCCTCGACGACGTTCTTGATGAACGACGTGAGGTCGAGCCCGGTGCCGGCGATGCCGAGGATGTCGTTGCCATCGCGGATCAGCACGTCGATCCACAGCTTGGTGATGCCGAGATTCGGGTCCGGATTGACGTTGATGTGGATGTCGCGCTGCTGGCGGATCAGGTCGTAGAACCAGGCGTCCTTCTTGTTGCGCGCGTCCATCACGTAGCGGAATTCCTCGCCGGCGTACTCGTTCTGCGCGTTGTTGTGGTAGTAGCGGCCGTTGGAAAGCAGCGCGACGAAGTAGCTGTGGTCGGCGAAGTTCTGGCGGAAATTTTCCATTTCCTTGACTGCGCGTTGGGTCAGTGGCGCGTCGTCCGGTTTGCGCGCCCATTCGCGGATCGGCTGCGACGAGGCCAGCTGGCGGGAAAGCGCCACCTCGCGCAGGATCGGCTGCAACGTCCGTCCCTTGTCGTAGAGCACCTGTTTCTCGGCGTAGCGCACCGCCCACTGTTCCATGATGCCCTCGGCCAGCGCGCGCACGGCGAGCCAGGAGGGAATGGCGAAGACGACGAAGAAGACGATGGTCAGAAAGTGAAAGCGCGGCTGCAGGTTCATGGCGGTCGGGGCGGGTCGTGACTCGGGAGGCAAGTTGCGCGGCGTGTTCATGGTCTCGTTGAAGCCGGTGGCATCGATCCAATATACTGGCATGCGCGTTGAAACCGGGTTCCATTTTCCAACAATTACCGGAACCGTGGCGTCCAAAGCCGATAATTCCCTTTCTTTCATCGAAAAGAGCCTTGATCATGAGCCAACCCATCATCCCCGGGAGTGCCTTCGTTCCCCATCAAGCCGTGGCCGACTGGGCGGCGCGTTGCCTGGAAACGCTCGACATGTCCGCCGCCGATGCGCGCCTGCTCGCCGACAGCCTGGTGCAGACCAGCCTGTGGGGCATCGATTCGCACGGCATCGCCCGTCTGCCGCACTACCTGGAGCGCATCTCGCGTGGCTCGATCAAGGCGCGGCCGGCGGTGAGCGTCAAGGAAACCGGGCCGGCGACGGCGCAGCTGCACGCCGATCAGGGGCACGGCATCGTCATCGGGCATCGGGCAGCCGCTCTCGCTGCGGATCTGGCGCGCCGCTCCGGCGTCGGCGTGGTCGGCGTGTCGGACTCCTCGCATTGCGGCGCGATGGCGCTCTATACCCGGCCGGCCGCACGCGCCGGGCTGATCGCCATCGCCTTCACCCACGCCGATGCGATGGCTGCGCCGCACGGCGGCACGCGCGCCTTCTTCGGCACCAACCCGATTGCCATCGCCTTCCCCCGCGCCGGGCACGAGCCGGCCTGCCTGGACATGGCGACTACCTCGATTCCCTTCAACCGGGTGATCAACGCCCGTCGCGAAGGGCATCCGCTGCCGCCGGGGGTGGCCTACGACGAAGCCGGGAAGCTGACTACCGACGCGCAGGCCGCGCGTTCGCTGACGCCGCTCGGCGGCGCCGAATACGGGTATAAGGGTTACGGCCTCGCGCTGATGATCGACCTGCTTTGCGGGCCGCTCAACGCCAACCCCTGGGGGCCGACGATCTCCAACATGTTCACCGCCCTCGACGAACCGCGCCGCCTTGGTGCCTTCTTCCTGATGCTTGATCCGCTGCGCTTTGCCGGCGGGCCGATGCTGGCCGAAACGGTCGAACAGATCGCCCGGGCGCTGGCGGGTGAACCCGGCTCACCGCTGATGCCTGGCGACCCGGAGGTCTGCGAAGAGGTGGTGCGGCGGGTGAAGGGCATCCCGATCGAGCCGGTGCTCGCGCAGCAGATGCGCGAGTGGAGCGAGCGCCTCAAGGTCGGGAATCTGCCGGAGGCGCTGCGGGCCGCGTGCTAAAATCGCGCGCTTTATCGAACAGCAAACGGCAAGGGATTTGCCGCCCCAAGTGTGGAGATTTTCTCGATGTACCAGTCCGCCCTGCTCCAGGATTTGCAAGCCCGTGGCCTGATCGCCCAGATCACCGATGCCGCCGCGCTCGATGAACTGCTGGCCAGGGAGTCGGTGACGCTGTATTGCGGCTTCGACCCGACCGCCGACAGTCTGCATCTCGGGCATCTGGTGCCGGTACTGCTCCTTCGGCGCTTCCAGCAGGCCGGGCACAAGCCGATCGCGCTGGTCGGCGGGGCGACCGGGATGATCGGCGATCCGAGCTTCAAGGCGACGGAACGGAAACTGAACACGCCGGACGTCATCGCCGGCTGGGTCGGGAAAATCCGCGGTCAGGTCGAACCCTTCCTCGCCTTCGACGGCGACAACGCCGCGGTCATGGCCAACAACTACGACTGGTTCGGCTCGATGAACTGCCTGGAGTTCATGCGCGATATCGGCAAGCACTTCTCGGTCAACGCGATGATCAAGAAGGAATCGGTGCAGCAGCGCCTGCAGCGTGAAGACCAGGGGATCTCCTACACCGAATTCTCCTACAGCCTGCTGCAAGGCTACGACTTCGCCGAACTCAACCGCCGCCACGGCTGCATCCTGCAGATCGGCGGCTCCGACCAGTGGGGCAACATCGTCGCCGGGACGGACCTGACGCGTCGCCTCAACCAGAAACACGCCTTCGGCCTGACCCTGCCGCTGGTCACCAAGGCCGACGGCACCAAGTTCGGCAAGACCGAGTCGGGCGCCATCTGGCTCGACGCGAAGAAGACCTCGCCGTACGCCTTCTACCAGTTCTGGCTGAATACCGCCGACGCCGACGTCTACAAGTTCCTGCGCTACTTCACCTTCCTGACAGTCGCCGAACTCGACGCGATCGAGGCGGCCGACAAGGCCAGCGGCCAGAAGCCCGAGGCGCAGCGCATCCTCGCCGAACAGGCCACCGAACTGGTGCATGGCAAGGCCGCGCTGGAAGCCGCGCAGCGCATCAGCCACAGCCTGTTCTCCGGCAACCTGGAAACGCTGACCGAATCCGACTTCGAGCAACTGGCGCAGGACGGCGTGCCCGGCGTGGCGCTGGAAAAATCGACTGCCGGCCTGATCGACGTGCTGGTTGCCGCCGGCCTCGCAAAGTCGAAGAGCGAAGCGCGCGGTTTCCTGCAGAGCGGCAGCGTGGCGGTCAACGGACAGAAGGTCGACGCGCTCGATTACCAGATTGTGGACGCCGAGCGCCGTTTCGGGCGTTTCACTCTGTTGCGGCGCGGGAAGAAAAACTACGCGATGGTCCGCTGGTCCTGAGTCAATCTGTGTTGACTCGTTTGCCTTCGACCAGGATCATCTGCCCATGAACCGCGCTTCCTTCGCTTCCCGACGCCTGCTGGCCGCTCGACGCCGCAGCGGTGCGTCGTGGCACGTCCGGAGGAAGATGTCATAGCGTCAGGCTGACTTTTCAGCATTCCTTTCCCGAACAGGCCACGGCTTACCACGTGGCCTTTTTTGTTTCCGTCCGTCGTCAATCAATCCAAGGAGAAAAATGTGAACACCTTTGCCCCGAACCCGGTCATCGGCAGCCTGATGCCCATCGTCCAACGCCCGGATGTCGTCTTCGAGCGTGGCGAGGGCGCCTATCTGTTCGACAGCGACGGGCGACGCTACCTGGACTGGGTGCAGGGCTGGGCAGTGAACTGCCTTGGGCATGCGCCAAAAGTCGTGGCCGAAGCGCTGGCGCGGCAGGCTGCGACGCTGATCAACCCGAGTCCGGCCTTCTACAACCGTCCGGCGATGGCGCTGGCCGCGCTCTTGACCACGCGCAGTTGTTTCGACCACGTCTTCTTCGCCAGTTCCGGAGCGGAAGCCAACGAAGGCGCGATCAAGCTGGCGCGCAAGTGGGGGCAACTGCACAAGGGCGGCGCGTACGAGATCGTCACCTTCGCCAACAGTTTTCACGGCCGTACGCTGGCCACGATGTCCGCCAGCGGCAAGGCCGGCTGGGATACGCTGTTCGCGCCGCAGGTGCCGGGGTTCCCGAAAGCTGTTCTGAACGACCTCGAATCGGTCGAGCGGCTGATCGGGGCACAGACGGTCGCGGTGATGCTCGAACCGGTGCAGGGCGAGGCCGGGGTGATTCCCGCCTCGCCGGAGTTCATGCGCGGCCTGCGCGCGTTGTGCGACCGGGAAAACCTGCTGCTTATCGCCGACGAGGTGCAAACCGGCTGTGGCCGCACCGGTACGCTGTTCGCCTACGAGCAGTACGGTATCGAGCCGGACATCATGACCCTGGGCAAGGGCATCGGCGGTGGCGTGCCGCTCGCCGCGCTGCTGGCGAAGAAATCTTGTTCCTGCTTTGCGCCGGGCGACCAGGGCGGCACCTATTGCGGCAATCCGCTGGTCTGCGCGGCGGGCCTGGCCGTGCTTGAAACCCTGACCGCGGGCGGTTTCCTGTCCGGCGTGAAGGCGATCGGCCAGCAGTTCGTCGACGGGCTGCGCCGCCTGTCCGCCGAGCTTGGACTGGGTGAAGTGCGCGGGCGCGGCCTGTTGCTGGCGCTGGAGCTGGGTGACGTCCTTGCTCCGGAGGTCGTCGTCCGCGCCCGTGAGCTCGGGTTGTTGATCAACGCCCCGCGCCCGCATTGCCTGCGTTTCATGCCGGCACTGACGACGACCGGGGATGAGCTGGCGGAAGGCTTGGCGCTGCTGCGCCGGGCGATTACGTCCTAGCGGTCCGACAGTGCCAGGTTGATTCCCAGACTGGCAAAGACGGCGGCGAAGCCCTTCTGCATCCAGGCGAGCACGCGCGGCGAGCTGAGGATGGCGCGCTGCGCGGCGTGTGCGAGCAGGCCGTAGACGACGAAGACGGCCAACGTCATTCCCATGAACACCGCGCTGAGTCCCAGCATCTGCATGAGCGGAGTGCCTGCGTCGGCCGTGACGAACTGCGGCAGGTACGCCAGGAAGAAGATCGTCAGCTTGGGGTTGAGGACGTTCATCAGCACGGCGCGCAACACGATGCGCCCGGCGCTTCCGGCATCCTTCGGCCGATCGAGCGACAGGCTGCCGCGCTCGCGCCAGGTCGCCCAGGCCAGATAGAGCATGTACGCGGCACCGGCCAGCTTGAGCAGGTGGAAGGCGAGCGCGCTGACGTGCAGCAGGGCGGCGAGCCCCAGGATACTGGCGAGCAGGTGCGGCAGGATGCCCAGCGTGCAGCCGAGCGCCGCGTAGAGACTGGCGCGCCGGCCAAGGAACAGTCCGGCGGACACGGTGAACAGCACCCCGGTTCCGGGGATCAGCACGACGATCAGCGAAGTGATCAGGAATTCGGCCGTCATCATCTCGTCTGCTCCGGCGTAGCCGTATTGCGCTTGATGTTCCAGCCGGCGTAGCCCTGGCAGGTGGGGACGACTTCCAGCTGAATGACGTTTACGTGCGGCGGCAGCGTGGCGAGCCAGTAGGCCGTCTCGGCGATGTTTTCGGCCGTGAGCGCTTGGGTTCCTTCGTAGACTTTCGCCGCCGCGGCGTCGTTGCCACGGTAGCGTACGTTCGAGAACTCCGTCCCGCCGACGAGGCCCGGCGCCAGGTTGGTCGCCCGCACGCCGGTGCCGACGAGGTCGGCGCGCAGGTTGCGGGTGAACTGTTCGACGAAGGCCTTGGTCGCGCCATAGACGTTGCCGCCGGAATACGCCGTGTTGCCGGCCACCGAGCCGACGTTGATGATCAGCCCGGTGTTGCGGGCGAGCATGTCGGGCAGAATGGCGTGCGTGACGGTGACGAGGCCCTTGGCGTTGGTGTCGATCATCGTCGTCCACTCGTCGAGCGAGCATTGCTGCGCCGGTTCGGTGCCGAGGGCGAGACCGGCGTTGTTGACCAGCACGTCGATCGGCGTCCATTCGATCGGCAGCCGGGTCAGCGCCTGGGTGACCGAGGTACGGTCGGTAACGTCCATCGTTACGGGCAACAGATTGGCGCCGAGTTCCGTGTGCAGTGCTTCGAGACGGTCGGCGCGGCGGGCCGCGGCGATGACGCGGTGGCCGCCGGCGACGAACTTGCGCGCCATGGCTTCGCCAAAGCCGGAACTGGCGCCGGTGATCAGAACGTTCATGAACTTCTCCTTTTCGTGAAACGATCAGTAAAGCAGGTGCGGGTCAGCAGCTCAGACCCCGCGCATCTTGCTCATCGCCAGATTGGCGGCGGCGGTGCGGGTCTCCACGCCGAGTTTCTCAAAAACGTGTTCAAGGTGCTTGTTCACCGTGCGCGGGCTGCTGCCGAGGATGTCGCCGATGTCCTTGTTGGTCTTGCCGAGGGTGACCCAGTAGAGCACCTCGGCTTCGCGCTGCGTCAGGCGGAAGGCGGCGATCAGCGACTCGATCGCCGAAGCGTCGTTTTCCTCGCGCAGGACGACCAGCCATTCCTCGTCGCCGGTTTGGTCGTGGAACGAGGCGAGCAGGCGGCGGTTGCCGTCGGCCACCAGCAGGGCGTTGGGCTCGCGCCCGTCGTGCCGGGCGGTGATGGCCTGGGCGATCCATTCGAGCAGGCGCGGCGGGGTCTCCTTCTCGCCGCATGCGAAATAGTCGCCGAGCAGCTTGCGCGAGAGCACGGTCTGCCACACCAGCTTGCCGTCGGACGCGCGCACGGCGACGGTGGCCTGGCCGAAGGCATCCAGCGCCGTGCGCGCCTGGCGCATCTGGCGGGCGTTCTGCACGTGCGCGGCGATGCGCGCCAGCACCTCGGCGGGGCGGATCGGCTTGGTCACGTAGTCGGCGCCGCCGGCGGCGAAGGCGGCGACTACGTGCTCGGTTTCGGTCAGGCCGGTCATGAAGACGATCGGGATGTGGTGCGTGGCGAAGTCGGCCTTCAGCCGGCGGGCGACCTCGAAACCGTCCATGCCCGGCATTACCGCGTCGAGCAGGATAACGTCGGGCAGGCTTTGGCGGGCGCGCTGCAGCGCCGATTCGCCGTTGGTGGCGACGAGCACCGTGTAGCCGGCTTCGTCGAGCGCGTCGTGCAGCAGCGAAAGGTTCTCGGGGATGTCGTCGACGATCAGGACGATGTCGGAGATATCGCGTTCGGGCAGGTCAGGCGGCATCGCGGGCCTTTCTCAGGATCTCCTTCATGGCGTCGAACTGGAACTGCCGCGCCAGGTTGCGCAGGATGATAACGAACTCGCCGCTGGCCGGCGAGGTGCGCTCGATTTCGCCGAGCTTGTTGAGGATGCCGCGCACGTAGCCGAGGTCGACCAGTTCGTCGAGCGCATGGAGTTCCTCCTTGCCCGGCGGGATCACCGCGGCGGGCGTGGCCGGCGCGGGCTGTTCGGGCGGCCGGTCGGCATGCACCCAGGTCAGGTTCAGCGTGCGGCCGATCCAGTCGAGCAGTTCGTCGACGTGCAAGGGCTTGACGATGAAATCCTCGTCGGCGATGCCCACCTCATTCTCCTGTCCTTTCTCGAAGGCGTTGGCCGAGAGGATGGCGATCCGGGCGTCGGTCAGTTCCTGCTCGCGCAGTTGCCGGATCGTCTCCCAGCCGTCCATGCCGGGCATCGCCAGATCCATGAAGATCAGGTGCGGGGCGAAGCTCGGGACGAGCTGCAGGCATTCCTCGCCGCTGGCCGCCTGCTCGACCTGGAAGCCGAGCGGGTCGAGGACGCTCTGCAGCATGTCGCGGTCGTCCTTCTCGTTGTCGACGACCAGGACGCGGCGGCGGATGCCAACGTAGCCGATGCGCGCGGCGCGCGGCAGTTCGCGCTCCGCCTGTACGGCGTGCACCTGCGGCAGGAACAGGCGCATGCGGAAGGTGCTGCCCGCGCCGGGCGCGCTGGCAACCGTCATCTCGCCGCCCATCAGCGTTGTCAGCATCCGTGCGATGGTCAGCCCGACGCCGCTGCCGCTGGCCTGCGCGGTGCGCCCGCGCACGAACGGCTCGAAGATGCGCTCGCGCTCGTCCTCGGGGATGCCCGGCCCGGTGTCACGGATCTCGAAGCTGGCGACGTCGTGGCGGAACTCGACGCGGAAGGTGACGCTGCCGGAAACGGTGAACTTCACCGCGTTGCCGAGCACGTTGATCAGGATCTGGCGCAGGCGGCGCGGATCGGCGCGCACCACGGCCGGCAACTCGCCGACCGGCTCGTAATGGAAGCCGAGTCCCTTGTTGCGCGCCTGCAGTTCGAACATGCCGACGATCTGCTGCAAGAACTCGGGAAAGTCGAACGGCTTGGTTTCGAGCGTCATCTTGCCGCTCTCGATGCGCGCGATGTCCAGCGTGCCTTCGATGACCGAGAGCAGGTGGTCGCCGCTCTTGCGGATCACGCTGACGGCCTGCCGCCGGTTGGGCGGAACGGCCTCGTCGTGGTCGAGAATCTGCGCGTAGCCGAGGATGCTGTTGAGCGGCGTGCGCAGCTCGTGGCTGATCGCCGAGATGTAGCGGCTTTTCGCCAGGTTGGCCTGGTCGGCGGCGAGCTTGGCCTTCTGCAGCTGCTCGTCGGTGCGCTGGTGCGAGGCGATTTCCTGCATCAGCAGGTGTGTCTGCCGGTTCGATTCCTCCTGCGCGACCTGCCGGCTCTTGTGCGCCAGCACCATCCACCAGGCGCCGATGCCGGCAAACAGCAGCAGCGCCGAGAAGGTCTTGATGAACACCTGCTGCAACTGCGGGAGCAGCGCGGCCTGCGCCGGGGCCAGTGCCAGCACCTCGTGTGTGTACAGCAGGCCGAGCAGTCCGGCGAGCAATGGCACGATGCCGGCCATCAGCAGCAGGTAGTGCACCAGGCCGGTATCGAGGTAGGGGATCACCGACGCCGGCAGCCGGCGTTCGAGCAGGCCGCGCCACTGGCCGGCGAGGTTGGCGCCGGGCTTGCACAGGTCGTCGCAGCGCGCGTCGAGCGAGCAGCACAGCGAGCAGATCGGGCCGGAATAGGCCGGGCAATGCGCGGTATCCTCGGCCTCGTAGTCGCGTTCGCAGATGCAGCAGCGCTGCTTGCCGGCAGCGACCCGGTCCTGCCGCACCAGGTAATAGCGGCCGCCGGTCCACCAGGCGAGCAGTGGGGCCGTGACGAACGCGCAGAGCAGGGCGATGAAGCTGGCGTAGGGCTGCAGCGTGTCGCCGAGCAGGCCGGTGAACGCGGCGATCGACAGCAGCGAGGCGATGCCCATCGCGCCGACGCCGACCGGGTTGATGTCGTAGAGGTGGCTGCGCTTGAACTCGATGCCGGGCGGCGACAGGCCGAGCGGCTTGTTGATGACCAGGTCGGCGACGACCGCGGCCATCCAGGAAATGGCGATGTTCGAATACAGGCCGAGCACCTGCCCGAGCGCCTGGAAGACGTCGAGTTCCATCAGCAGCAGGGCGATCAGCGTGTTGAAGACGACCCAGACCACGCGGCCGGGGTGGCTGTGCGTCAACCGGGCGAAGAAGTTTGACCAGGCCAGCGAGCCGGCGTAGGCGTTGGTGACGTTGATCTTCAGCTGCGAGATGACGACGAAGAGGACGGTCGCGCCAATGGCCAGCGTCGAATTGGAAAATACGTGCGAGAAGCCGATCAGGTACATCTGGTTCGGGTCGACCGCCTTTTCGACCGGCACCGCGTTGCGCAGGGCGAGGTAGGCGAGCAGCGCGCCGCCGAGCATCTTGGCCACGCCGGGCAGGATCCAGCCGGGGCCGCCGAGGAGCGTCGCCAGCCACCAGCGCCGGGCGGTGGCCGGCGTGCGCTCGGGCATGAAGCGCAGGTAGTCGGCCTGCTCACCCATCTGCGTGACCAGCGCGATGCCGACCGTCAGCGCGGCGCCGAACAGCGGCATCGAGAAGCGGTCGCCGGTGCCGTCGACGCCGGCGTAGCGCATCAGACCCTGCAGCACCTGCGGTTCCTCGGCCAGCAGGAAGGCGAACGGCAGGATCAGCAAGGCCAGCCACACCGGCTGCGTCCACGCCTGCAGGCGGCTGATGACCGTGACGCCGTGGGTGACCAGCGGGATGACCGCCAGTGCGCAGATCAGGTAGCCCCAGGCCGGCGGGATGCCGAACGCCAGTTCCAGCGCGTAGGCCATGATCGCCGCTTCGAGGGCGAAGAAGATGAAGGTGAAAGATGCGTAGATCAGCGAGGTGATCGTCGAACCGATATAGCCGAAGCCGGCGCCGCGCGTCAGCAGGTCCATGTCCAGGCCGTGCCGTGCCGCCGCGTGGCTGATCGGCAGGCCGATCAGGAAGATGATCAGGCCGGTGGCGAGGATGGCCCAGAAGGCGTTGATGAAACCGCTGCTGACCAGCATCGTCGCGCCCACGGCCTCCAGCACCAGGAAGGAGGAAGCACCGAACGCCGTGTTGGCCACGCGCAGCGCCGACCACTTGCGGAAGCTGTGCGGCGTGAAGCGCAGCGCGTAGTCTTCCAGCGTCTCGTTGGCGACCCAGGTGTTGTAGTCGCGGCGGATCTTGACGACGCGTTGCAGCGGTTCGGCGGGCGTGGACATGGCTTACGTCGTCGCTTCCAGGGGAGCTTCCAGCGTGTTCTCTGCGCTCTCGTCCTCCCGCTGCTGCAGCGCCCACATCTGCGCGTAGCGGCCGTTGGCGGCGATCAGCTCGGCGTGCGTCCCGCGCTCGACGATCCGGCCGGCGTCCATGACCAGGATGCCGTCGGCGTTCATCACCGTCGACAGCCGGTGGGCGATCACCAGCGTCGTCCGCCCGCGCGAGGCGCTCTCAATGCTGGCCTGGATGGCCTGCTCGGTCTTCGAGTCGAGCGAGGAGGTGGCTTCGTCGAAGACGAGCAGTGGCGGGTTCTTGAGCAGGGCGCGGGCGATGGCGACACGTTGCTTCTCGCCGCCGGAGAGCTTGAGCCCGCGTTCGCCGACGCGGGTGTCGAACCCCTGCGGCAACAGCCTGATGAAGCCGGTGAGCCGGGCGGCCTCGGCGGCGGCGATGACTTCCTCGCGGGAGGCGTCGGGTCGCCCGTACTGGATGTTGTAGAAAATGGTGTCGTTGAACAGGATCGTGTCCTGCGGCACGATGGCGATTGCCGCGCGCAGGCTGGATTGAGTAAGTTTGCGCAGGTCGTGGCCGTTGACCCGGATCGCGCCGCGATCGACGTCGTAGAAGCGGTAGAGCAGACGGGCCAGCGTCGACTTGCCCGAGCCGGATTCGCCGACCACGGCCACCGTTGCCCCCGCCGGGACGGAAAAGCTCACGCCGCTGAGGATCGGCCGCTTGCGGTCGTAGGCGAAATCGACCTCGTCGAACTCCACGTTGATCGTCGCCGCGCTCAGGGGAACCGCATCGGGTGCGTCGGCGATCTCGCGGTGTACGTTGAGCAGGCCGAACATCCGCTCGATGTCGGCCAGCGCTTGACGAATCTCGCGATAGACCACGCCGAGGAAATTCAGCGGCATGTACAGCTGCACGAGCAGTGCGTTGACCAGCACCAGGTCGCCGAGGGTCATCGTGCCCTGGTTCACGCCGGCGGTCGCGCGCCACATCATCGCCGTGACGGCGGCGGCAATGATGATCTGCTGCCCCATGTTGAGCCAGGACAGCGACACCTGGCTCTGCGTCGCCGCGTCTTCCCATTCGCACAGATGCGCGTCGTAGCGCCGTGCCTCATGCTCCTCGTTGTTGAAGTACTTGACCGTTTCGTAGTTGAGCAGGCTGTCGATGGCGTCGGTGTTCGCGGCCGAGTCGGCCTGGTTGGCGCGTCGGCGGATGCCGATCCGCCAGTTGCTGATAAGAACCGTGAAAACGACGTACGCCGAAAGCGACAACACGGTGATCAGGACGAAGCCACTGTCGTACTTGGTTGCCAGGATGCCGATCACCAGGCCGATCTCCACCAGCGTGGGCAGGATCGAATAGAGCGTGTAGGTGATCAGGCTGGAAATCGAACGATTTCCCCGCTCCATGTCGCGCGAGATGCCCCCGGTCTGCCGTTCGAGGTGGAATCGCAGCGAGAGCGCATGCAGGTGCCGGAAGACTTCCAGCGACACGCGCCGCACCGCTTCCTGGGTCACCCGGGCGAAAAGGATCTCGCGCAGTTCGGTGAACATCGAGTTGGCGAATTTCAGGATGCCGTAGAGCACCAGCAGAAGGATCGGCAAGCCGATGGCGCGCTGCGGTTCCGAGAGATCGTCGATCATCGACTTGAAGACCATCGGGACGGACACGTTGGCCAGCTTGGCGGCGACGAGGCAGGCGAAGGAAAACAGCACGCGCCACTTGTGTTGCCAGAGATAGGGCGCGAGACGTCCGACGGTCTTCCACGGATGCGGGGATGACGTCTCGGTCGGCGGATCGAGGTGGTAGGTAGACGAATGGCGATTCGAGCGGCGCATGGCGGATTGCGGGAAATGCGTGGAGTGCCGGAAGAACAGGCAACGGGAAGAGAGCGGGCATTGTATCCCCGGGGGCGGTCCTGGCGCCGGAAAGCGCGGCGCTTCCAAGGCCTGCTCTGGCATAATAGCGCGCAAAATTGCACTCGCAGGTATTCAATGGACCCCGACTTTCTGGCGTATCTGGGCTGGCGCGAAGCGTTGATCGCCGTCGTGGCGCTGTTGGTGGTCTATATCCTGATTTCCTTCCTGCGCATCGGTCGTCTGAAAAACCGCGCGATACAGGCGCAAAACCCGGCACCGCACGTTGCGCCGGCGGCCGTTGCGGCTTATACCGCCGTGCAGGAAGTGGCTAACCCGCTGCCCAAGCCGGTCGATGAGGCGCCGGTCGCGCCGGCGTTGCCGGAGGAGAAGCGGGAACGCGAGCGTTCCTTCGCCTGGAACGAACCGCCGGAGGTTTCCGTGGATGCCCGCCGGATCGAGGTGCTCGAACAGGAAGTCGCGCAACTGCGTCGGGAGATCGGCAGCTTGCTCGCCGAGGTACAGACCCTGCGCGACGAGCAGCGGCGCGAATTGTCGAAGGTGCAGGTGGCTCAGAACGCCTCCCCGTACTATAGCGACGCGATGCAGCTGGCGTTGCAGGGGCAGGACGCCGCCGGAATCTCGCAGTTCTGCGGGATTTCGCGCGCCGAAGCCGATCTGGTCGTCGCCCTGGCGCGTAACCAGGGACAGGGCCGGGCGCACGATCAAGACGGGCCTCTCGACTGAATTGCCTTGCCCGTCAGGGAGAAAAAATGACCAACAACCAGACGATCGATCAACCGAACTCACCATCGGAGAACAGCAAACCGGGCGAGCTTTCCGAGGTGCGGCGCAAGCTGGCCTGGCGCATCGGGATCGCCGGGGTCATGGTCGTCGGCCTGCTCGGCGGGCTGGCCCTCTTTGACTACCTGGCCGCGCCGGGCGAAGCGCCGGAGGTCGAATATACGCAGTTCACCGAGCCGGTTCCGGTGGCGAAGAAGAACGTGACGCAACCGGTCGTTCCGGTCGAGCCGGCAACGCCGGCGCCGGAGGACGAAACGAGAGTCAGCGAGCCGGAGTCGACCGGCGCACCGGTGGACGAGTCCGGGCGTTCGGCCGCACTGCCGCCGGCGCCGGAGGTTGACGCTGTCCCGACAGCGACGAAGGCCAAACCGGCGCGGTCTGGCGCGGCTGTCGAGGGCTTGCGGGCGGCCGCTCAACCACGCGGCGCCGAGAAGGTGCCGCCGCGCGTGGCCGAGGCGTCGCCGGTCGCGGCGGATAAACCGGCAACGCCGGCACAGTCGCCGCAACTGTTGTCCCGGCTGCTGTCCGGCTACACGCTGCAGGCCGGCGTGTTCGTTGATCCGAAGCGGGCGGAGGAGCTCCACGCCCGCCTGGTGCAGGAAGGCATCCCGGCGACGATCGAAACGCGCGTTCTGGTCGGACCGTTCAAGAACCGCAAGGAGGCTGAAGCGGCGCGGAAGAAGCTGCGGGCGCTTGGCGTTGAATCGGTGCAGCTGCCGCGCAACGGGAAAAAGTAGTCAAGCATCTTCCGCTTCGCTGTCGGCGACGCCGAGCTGCCGCGCGATGCGTCGGGCGAAGACGCCCATCTCGTTGGCCGCCTGCAGGTCTCCCTTGGCCTTGGAGACCGCGATGCCGCTGCGGTACGCCTCCAGCGCCTCGGGCAATGCATTGCTTTCGGCCAGCGCCTTGCCGAGCAGCTTCCATGCCGCCGAGTAGTTCGGATCGCGGCTGACCGCCTCGCGGAAACAGGCCGCGGCACGAGCCGGTTCGTCGGTCTTGAGCCATTCGTTGCCCAGCGAGTAACGCAGTAGCGCGCCGTCACGCGGGCCGCCGAGCAGTTTTTCCAGATTGGCGATGATCGGAGTTGTCACTTATTATTCCTTCAGGAAGTCCTTGCACACGCAGTGAAAAGGAGAAAAGCAAAATGAGCAAATCAGTCATATGCACAACGAATGCCCCCGCGGCGATCGGCACCTATTCGCAGGCAATCCGGTCGGGCTATACCGTTTATCTGGCAGGCCAGATCGGACTCGATCCGGCGACCATGCGTCTCGTTGAAGGAATCGACGCCCAGATCGACCGCGTGTTCGAGAACATGCGCGCAGTTGTCGAGGAGGCCGGCGGATCGTTCGACGAAATCGTCAAGGTCAACGTCTATCTTACCGACTTGGCGAACTTCGCCAAGGTCAATGACGCGATGGCGACACTGTTCGCCGAGCCGTATCCGGCGCGCGCCGTCGTCGGCGTTTCGGCACTGCCGCGCGGTGCGCTGGTCGAGGTCGACGCCATCATGGAATTGTCGAGTCTGAGCCTTGGGGTTGAAACCGTCGGATGACGAGATCACGGCGCCGCCGGCACTGAAGGCGCGGCTGGGCAAGCTGGGCCTGACGCGCCGGAGCGATCTGGTCCTGCATCTGCCGCTGCGTTACGAGGACGAGACGCGGATTCAGCCGGTAGCGCACGCGCCTGCCGGCTGTCCTGTGCAGGTGGAAGTCGAGGTGCTCGAGGTATCTGTCCAGTTCCGGCCACGCCGGCAACTTGTCGCGCGGGTCGCCGATGCGAGCGGCGAAGCGTCGCTGCGCTTCCTCAATTTCTACGGCAGCCAGACCAAGCAACTGGAGCGTGCGCGCGACGACCGGCGAAAGCTGCGCGTCTTCGGCGAACTCCGGCATGGCTTTCTGGGGGCCGAGATGGTTCATCCGCGCTATCGCGTGGTCGACGAAGCCACGCCATTGCCCGCGGCGCTGACGCCGATCTATCCGACGACGGCGGGTGTGTCGCAGGCTGCCCTGCGCAAGCACATCGCTATTGCCATCGACGCCGACGGGCTCGACGAACTGCTCGACGAAGCCTGGTTTCAGCGGCAGGGGCTGCCGGCCTTCGGGGAGGCCGTTCTGACCTTGCATGCGCCGCCGCCCGAGGTCCCGGAAGTCTCCTTGCAGCAACGGTCCCACCCGGCCTGGCGGCGAATCAAGTTCGACGAACTGCTCGCGCAGCAGCTTTCGTTGCGCCGTGCCTATCTCAATCGCCGCGGTAGCGGCGCACCGTGCCTCACGGCGTCGGGCCGACTGGCCGAGCGACTGCTGGCGGCGCTGCCGTTCCCGTTGACCGGCGCGCAACGCCGGGTGGTCGCGGAGATCGGCGCCGATCTGGCGCAGCCGATGCCGATGCAACGCCTGTTGCAGGGCGACGTCGGCAGCGGCAAGACCATCGTTGCGGCGCTGGCCGCCTGCCAGGCGATTGAGGCGGGCTTCCAGGCGGCATTCATGGCGCCGACCGAAATCCTGGCCGAACAGCATTACCTCAAGCTGCGCGCCTGGCTGGAACCGCTCGGTGTGACCGTCGCCTGGCTGACCGGCAGCCTGAGCAAGGCGGAGAAGCTGGCGGCGCAGCGGCGGGCGGCGGGGGAAGCGCAACTGGTCGTCGGTACGCACGCGCTGATCCAGGAGAGTGTCGATTTCGCCCGGCTGGGGCTGGCTGTCGTCGACGAGCAGCATCGCTTCGGCGTCGCGCAGCGTCTGGCCTTGCGGCGCAAGGGGGGTGAAGGCGGCGCTGTGCCGCACCAGTTGATGATGTCGGCGACGCCGATCCCGCGCACGCTGGCGATGAGCTATTACGCCGATCTCGATGTTTCGGTGCTCGACGAGCTTCCGCCCGGCCGCACGCCTGTGCGTACCCGGCTGGTTTCCGACGCTCGCCGCGATGAGGTGATTGTCCGTATCCGCGACGCCGCGGCCGCCGGCCGGCAGGTGTATTGGGTCTGCCCGCTGATCGAGGAATCGGAGAAACTGCAGTTGCAGACGGCGATCGACACGCACGCTGTGCTCTCGCAGGAACTCGACGGCCTGCGCGTCGGGCTGGTACATGGGCGCCTGAAGGCCGACGAGAAGGCCGCGACGATGGCGGCGTTCGCCGCCGGCGAGATCGATGTGCTGGTGGCAACAACGGTCATCGAAGTCGGCGTCGATGTGCCGAATGCCAGCCTGATGGTCATCGAGCATGCCGAACGCTTTGGCCTCTCGCAGCTGCATCAGCTGCGCGGGCGGGTCGGGCGCGGCAAGGACGAATCGGTCTGCGTGCTGCTCTATCAGCAGCCGCTGTCGGAAACCGCGCGGGCGCGGCTGAAGATCATTTATGAGAATATCGACGGTTTCGAGATCGCCCGCCAGGACCTGCAGTTGCGCGGCCCCGGCGAGTTCGTCGGCAGTCGTCAGTCGGGCGTGCCGTTGTTGCGTTACGCCGATCTTGAGGCCGACGCCGATCTCGTCGAACTGGCGCGGGAGATGGCCGATGAATTGCTGAGCAAGGCGCCCGAACGCGCCGACCGTCATTTGGCGCGCTGGCTCGGCAGCCGCGAGGAGTTGCTGAAAGCATGAGACAGATGCATCTGCTCGGCACGCGCCGCTTCGCCCCGTTCTTCTGGACGCAGTTTCTCGGCGCGTTCAACGACAACCTGTACAAAAACGCGCTGGTGGTCATGCTTACCTTCAACACGGCGCAGTGGACGAGCTTGACGCCGGAGTTGCTGGCCAACCTGGCGGCAGGCCTGTTCATTCTCCCCTTCTTCCTGTTCTCCGCTACGGCCGGGCAACTGGCCGACAAGTACGACAAGGCACGGCTCGCCCGCCTCGCCAAGTTGCTGGAGATCGTCGTCATGAGTCTGGGCGCGCTCGGTTTCTACCTGCACAGCCTGCCGGTGTTGCTCGTCGTTCTGTTCCTGATGGGGCTCCAGTCGGCACTGTTCGGGCCGGTCAAGTACGCGATCCTGCCGCAGCATCTGCCGGAGCAGGAGCTCGTCGGCGGAAACGCACTGGTCGAGTCGGGAACCTTCGTTTCGATTCTCGTCGGCACCCTGGCGGGCGGCTTGCTCGGCGGTTCGGGTTTGAGCACGGCGTGGATCGCCGGCGCGGCCATTCTCGTTGCTGTTGCCGGTTATGTCGCAAGCCGTGGCATCCCGGTTGCACCGCCGCCTTCGCCCGGTTTGCGAATCCATTTGAATCCGCTGACACAGACCTGGCGCAGCATGGCCTTTGCCCGCGAAAATCGTAGTGTCTTCCTGGCCATCCTCGGCATTTCCTGGTTCTGGCTCTACGGCGCGCTGCTGCTCGCCCAGTTCCCCGTTTACGCCAAGAGCGTATTGGGCGGCGACGAGATGCTGGTCACCCTGATGCTGGCCATCTTCACCGTCGGGATTGGTGCCGGGTCGCTGCTCTGCGACAAGTTTTCCGGCCGCCACGTCGAGATCGGACTGGTGCCGTTCGGCATGATCGGACTGACCTTGTTCGGCTTCGACCTTGCGCTGGCCTCACCGGTGGCTCATTCCGGCGCGGCGCAGCCGATCGGTGTCTTGTTGTCGTCCTTTTCCACCTGGCGGGTGTTGTTCGATCTGCTCGCCATCGGTGTCTTCGGCGGTTTCTACATCGTGCCGCTCTATGTGCTGATGCAGTCGCGCAGCGCGCCGGAGCATCGTGCCCGCATCATCGCCGCCAACAACATCCTCAACGCGCTGTTCATGGTCGTCGGGGCACTGGTGGCCGGCTCGCTGCTCGCCCTGGGAATGTCGATCCCGGCGCTGTTCGGGCTGGCGGCCGGGTTCAATGCGCTGGTGGCCTGGTTCGTTTGCCGGCAGGTGCCCGAGCATTTCATCCGCTTCCTGGCTTCCCTGCTGATCCACGCGGTGTACCGCCTCGACAAGTGCGGTTTCGACAATATCCCCGAGACCGGGCCGGCGGTGCTGATCTGCAACCACGTCAGCTTCATCGACCCGGTGGTAGTCATGGGCGCGGTACGGCGGCCGATCCGCTTCATCATCGACCATCGCATCTTCGCCCTGCCCGGGGCTAATTTCGTTTTCCGCAAGGTGCGAACGATCCCCATCGCGCCGGCCAAGGAGGATGCTGCCATGAAGGAATCCGCGTTCGCCGCGGCGGCGGAAGCGTTGCGCAACGGCGAACTGATCGGGCTGTTCCCCGAAGGGCAGATCACCCGTGACGGTGAGTTCACCCCGTTCCGCTACGGCGTGCAGCGCATCGTCGCCGAAACGCCGGTGCCGGTGATTCCGATGGCCTTGCGCGGCCTGTGGGGCAGTTTCTTCAGCAGGCGCTACGGGCCGGCGATGCGCGTGCCGTCCTGCATTCGCCTTTTTCGCCGGATCGCGCTGGTCGCCGGCGAGCCTGTGCCGCCGGAACAGGTCGATCCGGACGACCTGAAAGTGTGCGTGGGCAAACTGCGTGGCGGGGTTTGCTGAACCGGTGGAATGGTGCGCCATGACCCATGGTGTTGCTGTTTTTATCAATGCTCAAGAAGTGTACTGCCATAAATTAAGACAAGGGCATGTCTGATTGGCATTTATGGCAATGCGCGCCGAGTGTATGATGTGATCATTTTTTTTCGCGGCTCTCGAAAAAAGGACTATGCCAGAACTTGTCTGTAAAACATCGAATTCCTTCCCGACTTGGGGCGTGCTTGATCTATTCCGTTGTAAACTGGTTCCCGAGAGATTTGGTGGGTGAAAGGGCTCTATCCAGAGATTCAAGCATGCCTGGGTGAAACACAACAAGCATACGATCCTAAGCGCTGCCTGTACGAATCGCTTGCCAGTAGAATTGCTCGGAGGCGTTTGCTGGATCGAGGTCGGTGGTGATCCGAACTTCATCGACCGGGTCGCATTTGAAGTCCGTGCCTTTGATTGGAGTGGGCCGCCCGTTATCGACAAGTCCCTGACTGTGACGCGCATCCCGACCAGGACATCGTTCGGTTCTGTCAGTATTCAGCTTCGTACGGCCGCTCAAACGCTCGGGATGGATCCGGCGAAGATGACCAATGGTCAGCTACGCAATCTGGCCAGTTGCTTGCAGCGGGACGTGTACAACATCGATACTGCTGCACGCCATCTTTGCCAACTGGTCGATAACGACAAGTTCTCGTCACCGCTGACGATGGAGCAAGTCCGCATTGTTGGCGCTCGTTACAACCGAGGCATCGGGCTCTCGATCGAACAGACTTTGATGAACAATTGCTTACGTGCAGCTCTGCACGCAATCTACGCCTTTGGGCTGCTATTTATCGTGTCTCTCGCCGGTAGCAAGTATGACTGGATGGCAGACGTAGACCCGACGATTACCTCCGGTGCCATTGAAGATGGTTCGGGGAATCGTGTTGCCTTTCTTGGCGTGACCTTGGTAGTGGCCATTTTGGCCGAGTCTGTCGTGGCGTTGAAGGCGCGATCAGCGCTCGAAAGAGCTTCCGCTATGGTGCTGATCCTTGGTGCGATCGGTGCCGTCTTGGTGCTTTAGCTGGACGCAACCTCGAGCATCCGCCCCAAGTCCTCCGCACGTGGATGCGTCGCGCCGCGTTTCAAGGATTTTGGACTGTGGCGGATAGCCGCTCTTTCTGACTTGAGCTCGGTACTGGTAAGCTCCCCGCATTGTGATCGCGCCCACTATTCCGTGCTTCTTTGACAAAACCGTGACAAATATTCCTCTATTACGTGAAAAATTCGATAACTACGAGCGACTAATGCGCTTGGACAAGCCGATCGGCATCCTGCTGCTGCTCTGGCCGACCCTGTGGGCGCTCTGGCTATCGTCGTGGGGTACGCCGAGCTGGCTGGTGGTATGGATCTTCGTGCTCGGCACGGTACTGATGCGCTCGGCCGGTTGCGTGATCAACGACGTGGCCGACCGCAAGTTCGATCCGTACGTCGCGCGCACCAAGGATCGGCCATTGGCCACGGGTGCGGTGTCGGTCAAGGAGGCGCTGCTCCTGGCGTGTGCTTTGGCGCTCTGCGCTTTCTTCCTGATCCTGCCGTTGCGCAGCCTGTATATCATCGGCCTGTCGGTCGTGGCACTGTTCCTTGCGGCGACCTATCCCTTCACCAAGCGCTTCCTCGCCGTGCCGCAGGCGTATCTCGGCGTCGCCTTCGGCTTCGGCATTCCGATGGCCTACGCCGCCCATCTCGACATGATTCCGCTGACCGCCTGGGTGCTGCTGCTGGCCAACGTCATCTGGGCGGTCGCCTACGACACGGAGTATGCGATGGTCGACCGCGCCGACGACCTGAAGATCGGCATCAAGACCTCGGCGATCACCTTCGGGCGTTTCGACGTGGTGGCTGTGATGCTTTGTTATGCGCTGACCCTGGCGCTGATCGCCTGGGTCGGCTACCAGATGCGCGCGAGTTGGGCGTTCTACGCCGGACTGGGCGTGGCCGCAGTGCTGGCGATTTACCACTACACGCTGATCCGCGACCGCGAACCGGCGAAATGCTTCAAGGCGTTCCTGCACAACAACTGGCTCGGCGCGGCCATCTTCGCCGGCATCGTCATCGACTTTCTCGTCGTGCGCTGAAACAAGAACGCCCGCCGGGGTGGCGGGCGTCGGCCGGGGAAGCTCACCGGCGCGTTGGTTTCTTGCTCTTCTTACTCTTCCAGCAGGCTGCGCAGCATCCACGCTGTCTTTTCGTGAATGTCGAGACGCTGGGTGATCAGGTCGGTGGTCGGCTGATCGTTCGCTTCGGCGACCAGCGGCAGCAGGTCGCGCGCCGTGCGGGCGGTGGCTTCCTGCGCGGCGACGAGCAGGGCGACCATTTCCAGTGCCTTCGGCTTGCCCTTGACCGCCGGGATGGTGGTCAGCTTCTCGTACTCCTGGTAGCTGCCCGGGGCGACGACGCCGAGGGAGCGGATGCGTTCGGCGATGGTGTCCAGCGCGTTCCACTGCTCGGTGTATTGATCCATGAACATCGTGTGCAGCGTGTTGAACATCGGCCCGGTAACGTTCCAGTGGAAGTTGTGCGTCATCAGGTACAGCGTGAAGCTGTCGGCCAGGAGCTTGGACAAGCCCTTGGCGATCGCGATGCGATCCTTCTCCGAAATGCCGATGTCGATCTTGCTGATGTCGATTTTCTTGCTTTTCATTGCATGGCTCCTTATTGAAAAAGGTTCTTGATTAAGCTGATGTACCCATTTTAAGGAGTGGCGAGGAATAGTCCAATGAAAAGAGGCTATGCCGCCCATAAACCCCTTCAATCGACGAGGGCATTCCCGCTTGTGTGAACTATTGCCGCCGACATGCGGAGACCATCGCCTATAATCGCTAACTTATTGTTTTTTCCGCCGGCTTTCATGAAATACAACGACCTCCGCGACTTTATCGGCCAACTCGAACGCATCGGCGAACTGAAACGAATCCGCGTCGAAGTCGATCCCCGCTTCGAAATGACGGAGATCTGCGACCGCGTGCTGCGGGCGGGCGGTCCGGCAATTCTGTTTGAGAATCCGAAAGGGCATTCCACCCCGGTTCTGGCCAACCTGTTCGGCACGCCACGTCGGGTTGCGCTTGGCATGGGCGAGGAGTCGGTCGAGGCGTTGCGCGAGGTCGGCAAGTTGCTCGCTTTTCTCAAGGAACCCGAGCCGCCGAAGGGCCTGAAGGACGCCTGGGACAAGCTGCCGGTGTTCAAGCAGGTGCTCAACATGTCGCCGAAGGTCGTCTCGTCGGCGCCGTGCCAGGAGATCGTCTGGGAAGGCAACGATGTCGATCTGTCGCGGCTGCCGATCCAGCACTGCTGGCCGGGCGACGTGGCACCGCTGATTACCTGGGGCCTGACGGTCACGCGCGGGCCGGCCAAGGCCCGCCAGAATCTCGGCATCTACCGGCAACAGGTGATCGGCCGCAACAAGGTGATCATGCGCTGGTTGGCGCATCGCGGCGGTGCGCTCGATTTCCGCGATCACTGCCTGGCGAATCCCGGCCAGCCCTTCCCGGTCTCGGTGGTGCTCGGCTGCGACCCGGCGACGATCCTCGGCGCGGTGACGCCGGTGCCGGACAACGTCTCGGAATACCAGTTCGCCGGCCTGCTGCGCGGTGCCAAGACCGAGTTGGTGAAATGCCTGGGCAACGACCTGCAGGTGCCGGCCTCCAGCGAGATCGTCCTCGAAGGCTTCATCGATCCGACCGAAACCGCGCTCGAAGGCCCGTACGGCGACCACACCGGCTACTACAACGAGCAGTCGACCTTCCCGGTGTTCACCATCGAGCGCATCACGATGCGCAAGAACCCGATCTACCACAGCACCTACACCGGCAAGCCGCCCGACGAGCCGGCGATGCTGGCGGTGGCACTGAACGAGGTATTCGTGCCGCTGCTGCAGAAGCAGTATCCGGAAGTCGTGGACTTCTACCTTCCACCGGAAGGCTGTTCCTACCGCCTGGCGACGGTGAGCATCCGCAAGCAGTACCCGGGTCATGCCAAGCGCGTGATGTTCGGCATCTGGAGCTTCCTGCGCCAGTTCATGTACACCAAGTTCATCATCGTGGTGGACGAGGACGTGAATATCCGCGAGTGGAAGGAAGTGATCTGGGCGATGACGACGCGGGTCGATGCCGCGCGCGACACGCTGATCGCCGAGAACACGCCGATCGACTACCTCGATTTCGCCTCGCCGGTCGCCGGCCTCGGCAGCAAGATGGGCATCGACGCGACCAACAAGTGGCCGGGCGAGACGACCCGCGAGTGGGGTACGCCGATCGTGATGAACGAAGACGTAAAAAAGCGTGTCGATGCGATGTGGCAGGACCTCGGGTTGTAGTTCTTCCACTTGCGTCATTGTCATGTCGAGGGAAACGTCAGATGAGATACCCCTGCAGGCCTGACCGGGAAACCGGGCGATGAATTTGCCGCCGACCCGCGTTTCCTTGAGCCGTTTGCTCTCGCCGGGGAGTGTGGCCCTGCTTTACGCGGCGCTGGCGATGATCTGGATTCTGGCGTCCGGTTCGCTGCTGACGATGAGTGTCGACGATCCGCTGCTGCAGGGGCGGATCGAACTGATCAAGGGCCTGCTGTTCGTGGTGGTGACCAGCGCCCTCCTGTATTCGATTCTTCGTTCGTGGCAGCGGCACGATGCGCTGCCGGGCGATGTCGTGACGTCGCCCGTCGTCCGTCGTGCGGGCGTGTTTCTCATTGCGGCGATCTTGCTCGGGACGGTGCCGCTGGCCGGTGTCCTGGTGATGCGTATCCATTCCCCGCAGGTCGAGCGTGAAGCACTGTCGGATCTCGAGGCAATCGCCGATCTGAAGGTTGCCCAGATTCGCCACTGGCTCGACGAGCAGGCCGGCAGTAATGGTCGTGCCAAGGCGCCAACAGGGGAAATTCAGGAGCCTCCGGGGGGCCTGCTGGGGCCCGAGAGAGAAGCGCTGGAGAACCTGACGCGTTGGCCGACCGCCAGTGCTTCGGGCGAGGTTCTCCTGTTGCGTTACGAGGGCGACCGTGCCGTGTTCCTCAAGCCGCCACGCTTCGACGACCGCGATGCCGACGCGAGCCTGTTCGCCCGCGATTCGGCGAAGCGGAGCCCCGAAGGATGGAGCGTGCGCGGGAGCGATGCGCGGGGCGAGGTGATCCTCATGGTGTTGCGGCCGATTGCCGGGAGCGGCTGGTACCTTGCCGCGAAGATCGACCGGGGCGAGGTCGTGGCCCCGCTGCGTGACCTGGCGTCCTGGGTGGGAGTAATCACCTTCCTGGGCATTGCCGTCGTCGGCGCCGTCATGCTCGCCTTCTGGCGTCAGCATGCGCACGCTCAGCGGCTGGAACTGTTCGCGCATTCGAATCGCCTGATGCAGCAGTTCTACGACTTGCCGTTCATCGGTATTTCGATGACCTTGCCCGAGAGTAAACGCTGGATTCGCTGCAACGACCGGTTCTGCGAGATTCTCGGCTATCCGCGCGAGGAGCTGCTGGCGCTGTCATGGATGGATCTGACGCACCCCGAGGACATGGCGCTCAGCGAGATCGAGAATGAGCGCGTCCTGCGCGGCGAGTCGGACGGTTTCGCCATGGACAAGCGCTTCGTGCGCAAGGACGGCGCGGTGGTTCATACCCGCGTCGAAGTGCGTTGCGTGCGCCGGGGCGACGGCTCGCCGGATTACCTGCTGGCGATGCTGGAAGATATTACCGAGCGCAAGGTGGCCGAGAAGCGGATCGAGCGACTGACCCGGACCTATGCAGCGTTGAGCGAATGCAACCAGTCGATCGTGCGCTGCCGCGACGAGGATGAACTGCTGCCGCGGGTGTGCCGGATTGCGGTGGAACTCGGTGGGATGAAAACTGCGTGGATTGGCATGCTCGACCCCGAGTCAAGGCTGATTCGTCCGGTTGCCCGCTATGGCGAGAGTTCCGAATTGCTTGACGGGGTGCAGGTGTCTTCCGATGTGGCGAGCCTCTACGGTAGTGGCGCAACCGGCACGGCCATCCGCGAGAACCGCCCGGTCTGGATCGGCGATTTCCAGCATGATCCGATGACGGCGCCGTGGCACGACCTGGGCCGCAAGGCCGGCTGGGTGGAATCCTGCGCGTTGCCGCTCGAGCGCGAGGGCGAGGTGGTCGGCGCGTTCATGCTGTATTCCGGGGACGTCGCGGCGTTCGATGACGACCAGCGCAAGCTGCTCGTGGAAATGGCCACCGACATCGGTTTTGCGATGACCACCTTCGCCCGTGAGCGGGCGCGCCAGCGCGCGGAGGCGAGCCTCGACCGCCTGACGCACATGTACGCCGCGCTCAGCGAATGCAACCAGGCGATCGTCCGCTGCTCGAGTGAGGACGAGCTGTTTCCACAGGTCTGCCGGTTTGCCGTGCAGCACGGCGGCATGAAAATGGCTTGGGTCGGCCGCTTTGATCCACAGACGCTGTGTGTCGAACCGGTCGCCAGTTTCGGCGAAGGCACGGATTTTCTGGAGGGCTTGCGGATCTCCATGGATTTGCAGCAGAGCCCGCTGGCGCACGGTGTGACCGCTTCTGCGGTGCGGGAGCGCAAACCGTTCTGGATCCAGGATTATTCAAACGATTATCGTACGGCGCCGTGGCACGAGCATGCCGTTCGCGCAGGGTGGGGCGGCGTTGCGGCCTTGCCGCTGACGCGCGGCGACGTGGTGTACGGTGCGCTCACGCTCTATGCCGGCGATGTCGACGCGTTCGATGAAGATCTCCTCAAGCTGATGGCGGAAATGGCCCTCGACATCAGCTTCGCCCTCGATCTGTTCGCCCGCGCCGCAGAGCGGCGGTACATGGAGGAACAATTGCGGCTGAGTGCCCAGGTCTTCGAGCAGGGGGGCGAAGGCATCATGATCACCGATGCGCATGGCAAGGTGGTGCGGGTTAACCGTGCCTTTGAAGTGATTACCGGCTACCGCCAGGACGAGGTGACCGGACGGAATCCGCGTTTCCTGTCCTCCGGGCGGCACGACCGCGAGTTCTACCGGACGATGTGGAACGTCATCAACAGCGATGGCTTCTGGCAGGGGGAGGTCTGGAACCGGCGCAAGGACGGCGACATCTATCCGGAATACCTGTCGGTCAGCCGGGTCGTCGACGCCGCCGGCCAGGTGACCCATTTCATCGGCACCTTCAACGACATCTCCGAGAGCAAGGCCAGCCAGGAACACATCCAGCGGCTGGCGCACTACGATTCGCTGACCGGCTTGCCCAACCGGGCACTGCTGGCGGACCGGGTCGCATTGGCTCTGAGCGGCATGGAACGCAACGGCGAACAACTGGCGTTGATCTTCCTCGATCTCGACCGCTTCAAGAACGTCAACGATTCGCTTGGCCACCGTGTTGGCGACGAGTTGCTGATCCAGGTAGCAGGGCGCCTGAAGGACCTGCTGCGCGAGGAGGATACCGTCTCCCGGCTCGGCGGCGACGAGTTCATTCTCGTGCTCCCCGGCGCGGATGCCGACGGTGCTGCCCACGTGGCGGGCAAGGTGCTCAAGACGCTCTCGGCACCGTACCGCATCGAACAGTACGAACTGGCGATCACCCCGTCGATGGGCATCGCCATGTATCCCGCCGACGGCGTGACCTACGAGACGTTGTCGCAGTGCGCCGACACGGCGATGTATCGCGCCAAACAAAGCGGCCGCCAGACCTTCCGCTTCTTCACGCGGGAGATGCAGGAACGCTCCGATCGTCTCTTGCGGCTG
Source organism: Propionivibrio pelophilus DSM 12018 (assembly GCF_059569095.1). Taxonomy (NCBI): domain Bacteria; kingdom Pseudomonadati; phylum Pseudomonadota; class Betaproteobacteria; order Rhodocyclales; family Rhodocyclaceae; genus Propionivibrio; species Propionivibrio pelophilus. The sequence continues at coordinate 81,271 of NZ_JCANUT010000005.1, forward strand.
GAAAACGCCTTGCGCCGTTCGCTGGAATTCGATCAGTTGCACCTCCACTTCCAGCCGCAGATTTGCCTGCTCAGCGGCCGTGTGATCGGCGTGGAAGCACTCCTGCGCTGGCGGCATCCTGAACTCGGCGATGTCGCGCCAGCCGATTTCATTCCTGTCGCCGAGGACTGCGGGATGATCCTGCCGATCGGCGAATGGGTACTGCGTTCCGCCGCCCGCCAGTTGCGCGCGTGGCTTGACCGGGGCCTGCCGCCGATGGTGATGGCGGTCAATCTCTCGGCCGTCCAGTTCCGCCAGCCCAACCTGTCGCAGATCGTCGCGCAGATCGTTGCTGAAAGCGGTTTGTCGCCCGATCTGCTCGAGCTCGAACTGACCGAAGGTGTGGCGATGGAGAACCCGCTGGAGGCGATCGCGGTCATGGGCGACCTGCACGCGCGCGGGTTGCGCATGTCGATCGACGATTTCGGGACCGGCTACTCGTCGCTGAATTACCTCAAGCGCTTCAAGGTCTACAAGCTGAAGATCGACCAGTCCTTCGTGCGCGACATTTCGCGCGACCCCGAAGACGAGGCGATCGTCGGCGCGATCATCGGCCTGGCGCGGAGTCTCGGCCTGCAGACGATTGCCGAAGGGGTGGAGACGGCCGAGCAGTCCGCCTTCCTGAAAGCCAAGGGGTGCGACGAAGCGCAAGGCTACCTGTACAGCCGGCCGATGCCGGCGGAGGCCTTCGAACGATTCGTGCGGACGACGGAAGAGGCTCGTTGAAACGCTACCGGTTTCTGTCCTGCAGGTGCTGGCGCGTGGCGATGTACAGGCCGGCGGCGATCAGGATGGCGATGCCGGTCAGCGACCAGTGGTCCGGGAAGTTGCCGAACACGAGGTAGCCGGCCAGGGTGATCCATACCAGTTGCGTGTAGCTGAACGGCGCCAGGCGCGACGCCGGTGCCAGTTCGTAGGCCCGGATCAGGATCAGGTGGCCGACCCCGCCGATCATCCCGGCGACGGCCAGCATGGCGAGGTGAGCAAGATCCTGTGGTGGCACCCAGGCCAGCGGGAGCGTGAACACCAGGGTGAGCATGCCGACGATGCCGGGATAGAAGATCAGCGCGTACGGGTTCTCGCGGCCGGCAAAATGGCGCGTCAGCACCTGGTACGAGGCGAACAGCGTGGCGGTGCCGAGCGGCAGCAGGGACGCCCAGCTGAAGACGCCACTGCCGGGGCGGATGATGATCAGCACGCCGACGAAGCCGGCGAGGATCGCCAGCCAGCGCGACAACTCCACCTTCTCCTTGAGGAACATGACGGCGAGCAGCGTGACGACCAATGGCGAGACGAACTGGATGGCCGTCGCCTCGGCCAGGGGCATGTGCTTGATCGCGGTGACGAAGAGCAGCGATGCGCCGACCAGGAGCAACCCGCGCAGAATCTGGAGCAGCGGGCGCTGCGTGCGGGCGAACGCCAGTCCGTGGCGCGGAGCCACGGCCGCCACGACCAGCAAGGTGTGAAACAGGTAGCGCGCCAGCAACACGTTGGTGACCGGATAGAAGCGGGTCAGGTATTTCGAAAGTGTGTCCATCACGGTGAACAGGATCACCGCGATCGAAATCAGCACCATCCCGCGCAGGGCGCTCGGCGAGGAAGGCGGCGTGGCGGTCATGGCTTCGGGGTGTCCTGTTCCCCGGCCAGCCATTCGAGCAGGGCGTCCATCGCCGGCTTGCCGAAGCGCGCCCGCGGGCCGTTGATCATGAAGACGACGATCCAGCGCTTGCCGGCGTTGTCCAGCACGTAGCCGGCGAGGGCGCGGACGTTGTCGAGGTAGCCGGTTTTCAGGTGCGCGCGGCCGTTCGCCGCGCCGTTGAGCAGCCGCTTCTTCAGCGTTCCATCGACGCCGGCCAGCGGCAGCGAGGCGACCAGCTCGGGCATCACCGGACTCTGCCAGGCGGCCTGCAGCAGGCGGGCGAGATTCTCCGCCGAGATGCGCTCCTTGCGCGACAGCCCCGAGCCGTTGTCGAGGACCAGTTCCGGCATCTCCAGGTCCTTCCCGCGCAGCCAGTCACGAACGCGCCGGGTGGCACCTTCCGGCGTGGCCGGCCGTGCCGGATCGAGGCTCAGGAAGACCTGGCGGGCCATCACGTTGTTGCTGTACTTGTTGATTTCGCGCACGATGTCGGCAAGCGGTGGCGATTCGTGCGTGGCCAGTCGTTGCGCGCCCGGCGGTGTCGGTCCGGCGCGTACCTGCCCGCCGAGGGTGCCGCCCATTTCGCGCCACAAGGTGCGGAAGAGGCGTTCCACCTGCAGATCGGCGGGCCACGGCGAAAGATTCAGCGCCTTCTCGCCACAGGCAGCGGCATAGTCGCCGCGCAGCACGATCGTTTCCCCGGTGATCTCGAGTTTCAACCTTTCCCGCCAGTCGCCGCAGGCGCCGGCGGCGAGTTGCAGGCGGTTGTCGAGCCGGCGTTCCGTGCCGGGTGTTTCGCTGATGACCTCCACCGCGCCGCGTTCGGCGCGTAACAGGAAGCGCAGGCTCTTGAGATTGACCAGCAAGGCATCCGGGCCGACGTTGTACGGGCGCAGCGGCTCGTTGTCGAATTCGGCCGGGTCGTGTGGCGGCAGGGCGAACGCCGTCCGGTCGAGAACCAGGTCGCCGCGGATGTCGCTGACGCCGCGGGCGCGGAGCTGGCGCAGGAACAGCCAGAATTGTTCGAGTGCGAGGCGCGGGTCGCCACTGCCGCGCAGATAGAGATTGCCGTTGATCCGGCCGTCCCGCGGTGGCGAATCGGCCAGCGCCTCGGTGGTCCAGCTATGCGCCGGGCCGAGAATCTCGAAGGCAGCGTACGTGGTGAGTAACTTCATCGCCGACGCCGGGTTCATCGGCTGGTTGCCGTTGAGGCTCAGAAGCGATTCGCTGGCGTCGACCGCGCGCACGATGATGGCGGTGTCCGCGAGTGGAATCTCGGCCGTCTTGAGCGCATGCACGACCGGGGCGGGGAGGTCGGCGGCGAGAAGGTGGGATGCCGCCAGCAGCGCGGCGAAAAACGCCATCCAGGGCGGGCTTGCCCGGCGGGAGGCGGCACTCCAGTGATTCGTCATGGCTGTCAGAACAGGCCGGAAACGACCAGTCGCGCGCGTTCCCGGAGCTTGTTCAGCCCGCGCAGTGCTTCCTGCGTGGCGCCGTGGATCTCTCCGTGTTCAAGGAAGCGGTCGAGTGTTTCCGCAAGCGGGTGCTGACTTTCGGTCCAGAGGTCGCGAAAGGCGAGTTCGGTGATGCGTTCGCAGGCGAGTTTACCGGCCCGCAGACGGACGAAGACGACCGTTTGTCCATCCCGCCGGATGACCACGGCGGTTTCGTTTTGAGCATTGTTGACGACCATGGCCGGCATCCTACCAGTTTTGTTCCGCTTCGCCGGTCTCTTTTGGGCATATGCCAGTATGTGTGGTAGTCTTGCGGTCTCGTAATCACCACTGCCTGTCAGGAGCCTTAACATGGCGAGACCGATGAAGTGCCGACGCGTCGAATGTGACGTGCCCGTACGCTATTTCAAGCCGCAGGGCGTACCGATGTGTGCGCTCGAGGAAGTCGAACTGGCCATCGACGAAGTCGAGGCGATGCGCCTGACCGACATCGAGGATCTGTATCAGGCCGATGCCGCCGAACGCATGGGCGTGTCGCGCCAGACGCTGGGCAACATCATCGCCCGCGCGCACAAGAAGGTCGCGATGGCGCTCCTGCAGGGCAAGGCGTTGCGCATCTGCGGTGAGGTTCCCGCGGAAAGAATGGTGACAGCCGATACGCGCGAGGCGCTGACGGCGGCCGAGTAATCACTGAAGTTGAATAGCTGGAAATAGACAGAAGGACGAATCATGAAAATCTGCGTACCCGTCAGGGTTCCCAACGGTCTCGAATCGTGCATCGAGCCCCATTTGCCGAACGCCGAACATCTTCTCTTCTTCGATACGGAAACACGCGCGATCGAACATCTCGCTTTGCGCGAGTATCAGGCGGCTGGCGAAGAACCGCCGCGCTTCGATGCAGTCCTGTGCGGCAGTGTCGATGCTGCGACGAAAGAGGCGCTGGTCGAAAAGGGCATTCTGGCCTTCGGCACCGAGGCGCTGACCGCCGGCGAGGCGATCGCCGAGTTCGAGGAAGCCAATCCTGTCGGTCAGCAAGGCGGCTGCGGTGGAGGTGGCTGCTGCGGTGGCCACGGTCATGACGAAGAGCAAGCCCACGCCCATGAAGGCGGCGGCTGTTGCGGCGGTGGTGAGAAGAAGGAAGGCGGCTGTGGCGGCGGCGGTGGTTGCGGCGGCCACGGTCATGGTCATGACCATGAACACGCTAATGGTGAGGGCGGACATGGCGGCGGTTGTGGCTGCGGCGGCCAGGATCGCCACCAGGACGCGATTGCCAAAAAGATGAAGGCCGACGCGCTGCGCATTGCCGTCAGCAGCCAGAATCGCCGGACGGTGACCGACCATGCCGGTCGCTGCCGCAAGTTCTGGGTCTACGAGATTCGCCAGAACAAGGTCGATAACAAAACGCTGCGCGAATTGTCAATGGAGCAAACCCTGCACTCGGCGCAACTGGGCGACGAGCATCCGCTCGACGACGTACATGTGCTGATCACCGCCGGGATGAGTCCGTATCTCTTCCAGCGTCTCCAGCGTGGCGGCATCAAGCCCTTCGTGACCGATGAGGCCGATCCCGACAAGGCGGTGCAGATGTTGCTCGACAAGGTCGCCGCCGTCAGCTGATCGCGTTCATTCGGGTGTAAGATTTTTCCCTTTGCGGAGGGAAAAGCATGTTCGATGATCTGAAAGGCAAGCGGGTCCTCGTGACCGGGGCTTCGCAGGGCATCGGCCTGGCGGCGGCGCTGGCGTTTGCCCGCCAGGGCGCACGGGTGGGAATCACCTCGCGTTCGCTCGACGACAACGCGTTGCGCGCCATCTCGCATCTCAATGCCATCGGCGCCGACGTCGAGCACTTTCCCGGCGATCTGAGCCAGACGCAGGCGTGCGAGGATCTCGTCGACCGTTTCGTCGCCCGTTTCGGCGGCATCGACGTCCTCGTCAATAACGCCGGAGGGCTCGTCGGCCGCAAGCCGTTGCCCGAAATCGACGACGAGTTCTTCTCCCACGTCATCGACCTGAACGGCCGCTCGGCGCTGATGGTCACCAAGTACGCGTTGCCGTACCTGATTGCCTCGGCCAAGGGGAGCGGTGCCACAACCTCGGTCGTCCTCGTCGGCTCGATTGCCGGCTACACCGGCGGCGGCCCCGGCGCCTCGCTGTATGCGGCGTCGAAAGCCTGGCTGCATGCCGTGCAGAAGAACTGGGTCAGCGCCCACACGCGGGACGGTGTGCGCTTCAACGTGGTGGCGCCGGGAACCGTCGATACCGCGTTCCACGCCGACAAGAACGAAGCGGCCCGCGCCGGCATCAACGCGACCATTCCGATGGGGCGTTTCGCCACCTCGGAAGAAATGGCGCCGACCTTCCTGTTCCTCGCCTCGCACGCGTGCAGCGGCTACATCACCGGTCAGGTCATTAACGTCAATGGTGGGCAGTACATGCCCTGAACTTCAACGAGGGCTGGAAATGACGACGGGGACCGAAGTCCCCGCCGGCTTTTCTTTGGTGACAAGGCTCAAGCAGCCTCGGCATTGGCCTTAAGCGGCCATTGCGAAACGCTCATCGTTGGCGTTTATGGATTTGCGCGGATTACGTCCGTCGCCTCTCGGGTTGCCTGCTCACCTTCGTCCGCCCTGTCGAAACCAATACACCCCCACCCAAACCTACTCAAAATCACCGGCTGAATACGCTTGGGTGGAGGTGGCGGGAGTCGAACCCGCGTCCAGAACGCCTCCAGATTGCCGGAATTACAACCATGGGCCAAGTATGAGGGCAGAGGGTGGTTTTTTCAAGGCCGTGCGAGCGATAAAAAAATGCCTTCCCGGCTCTTGAAAAACGCCAGGGCCGTCCCTATTATTGGCACTCGTCTCATATGAGTGCTAATAATTCGACGCATCGGCGCTGCCGGTTGGCGAAAAAATTATTGGTGGGTTGTTAAAAAACTTGTGCTTTAACCAAGGAGAAAATGCATGAAAATCCGTCCTTTGCATGATCGCGTGATCGTCAAGCGCCTCGAAGAGGAACGCAAGACCGCTTCCGGCATCGTCATCCCCGACGCCGCCGCCGAGAAACCCGATCAGGGCCAGATCCTCGCTGTCGGCCCCGGCAAGCGCGACGAGAATGGCAAGCACGTGGCTCTGGACGTCAAGGTCGGCGACCGCATCCTGTTCGGCAAGTACGCCGGCCAGTCCGTCAAGGTGGACGGCGAGGAACTGCTGGTCATGCGCGAAGAAGACATCATGGGTGTTGTCGAGGCCTGAGCCTCCAGCGCTGGCAAGTCGTAACACGCTTCAATCCACAACAGAATTCTCAGGAGTAATTCAATGGCAGCTAAAGACGTTAAGTTTGGCGATTCCGCACGTACCCGCATGGTTGAAGGCGTCAACATCCTCGCCGACGCCGTCAAGGTCACCCTCGGCCCGAAAGGTCGCAATGTCGTTCTCGAGCGCTCCTTCGGCGCCCCGACAGTGACCAAGGACGGTGTTTCCGTCGCCAAGGAAATCGAACTCAAGGACAAGTTCGCCAACATGGGCGCGCAGATGGTCAAGGAAGTCGCTTCCAAGACCTCTGATATCGCCGGTGACGGTACCACCACCGCAACCGTTCTGGCCCAGTCCATCGTCCGCGAAGGCATGAAGTTCGTCGCCGCCGGCATGAACCCGATGGATCTCAAGCGCGGCATCGACAAGGCCGTCGCCGCCACCGTCGAAGCGCTGAAGGCCCTCTCCAAGCCCTGCTCGACCAACAAGGAAATCGCCCAGGTCGGCTCGATCTCTGCCAACTCCGACTCCTCGATCGGCGACATCATCGCCCAGGCTATGGAAAAGGTCGGCAAGGAAGGCGTCATCACGGTTGAAGACGGCAAGTCGCTGAACAACGAACTCGAAGTCGTCGAAGGCATGCAGTTCGACCGCGGCTACCTGTCGCCCTACTTCATCAACAACCCGGACAAGCAGATCGCCATCCTGGAAAACCCGTATGTCCTGCTCTTCGACAAGAAGATCTCGAACATCCGTGACCTGCTGCCGGTGCTCGAGCAAGTCGCCAAGGCTGGCCGTCCGCTGTTGATCATCGCTGAAGACGTCGAAGGCGAAGCGCTGGCGACCCTGGTGGTCAACAACATCCGCGGCATCCTCAAGACCTGCGCCGTCAAGGCCCCGGGCTTCGGCGATCGCCGCAAGGCCATGCTCGAAGACATCGCCATCCTGACCGGTGGCCAGGTCATCGCCGAAGAAGTTGGCCTGACCCTCGAAAAAGCCACGCTGGAAGAACTCGGCCAGGCCAAGCGCATCGAAATCGGCAAGGAAAACACCACGATCATCGACGGCGCCGGTGTTGCCACCAACATCGAAGCGCGCGTCAAGCAGATCCGCGCCCAGATCGAAGAGTCGACCTCCGACTACGACAAGGAAAAGCTGCAAGAGCGCGTCGCCAAACTGGCCGGCGGTGTTGCGCTGATCAAGGTTGGTGCTGCGACCGAAGTTGAAATGAAAGAGAAGAAGGCCCGTGTCGAAGACGCGCTGCACGCCACCCGTGCCGCTGTTGAGGAAGGGATTGTTCCTGGCGGTGGTGTCGCGCTGCTGCGTGCTCGCGCTCAGCTTGGCTCCCTCAAGGGCGACAACCACGACCAGGATGCCGGCGTCAAGATCGTCCTGCGCGCCATGGAGCAGCCGCTGCGTGAAATCGTCGCCAATGCTGGTGATGAGCCTTCCGTCGTCGTCAATGCCGTGGTTAATGGCAAGGGCAACTACGGCTTCAACGCCGCTTCGGGTGAATACGGTGACATGGTCGAAATGGGCGTTCTCGACCCGACCAAGGTGACCCGCACCGCGCTGCAGAACGCTGCATCGATCGCCAGCCTGATGCTGACCACCGACTGCATGGTCGCCGAACTCGCCGAAGACAAGCCGGCGGCCGGTGGTATGCCGGGCGGCATGGGCGGTATGGGCGGTATGGGCGGTATGGACATGATGTAATTCCTGCCGGACCATTTCGTTCCGACAACCCCGCGAGGAAGTCCCTTCGCGGGGTTTTTTGCATCTGTAGCAGCGAAAAAATACCGTTCAAAATTTTGACGAATTGGAAACGTCTCGCTATAATGCGCAGCTCTTCGGCCAGTTAGCTCAGTTGGTAGAGCAGCGGATTGAAAATCCGCGTGTCCGTGGTTCGATTCCGCGACTGGCCACCATAAGATTCAAGCACTTAGCCTCGGATACCCTCCGGGGCTTTTTGCTTTCTAGGGTTCGTGTCAGCACATACTCAGCAGCGAGGGTGACTGCTGGCACTGGTTCTGCCGAGAGGCATCGGTGAAAACTGGTGCTGATTTGCCGTTTGCGCCTCCGAAAGCATAACCACACAACGCCCGCGCAGGCCGCGCAGTACCCGCGCCAATACCAGTGCGGCACCCTTACCCCGATCAGCGCCTACGCCGCCCATAGTGCCGCCCCATTCGCCAAGACTGCATAGGCGACGTTCGATTAGTCCTCAATACACTTGCCTTGATGATGTTCAACGCGGCACACGCGACGATTTAGCAGTGTTGCTGTTCCCGCTGCGGTCAGTTGCGTGCTGTGACTTCCTGCCGTGACGAGCTTTATCTCGTCTTTCGGAAGTATTCCTTCTCTGTCTCCCGGACCAAATCCGCAGCCGGCACGCCAAGTGCTTGACCTATGCCAATCACGGTTGTGATGGTGGGCTGTCTGATGCCTCGCTCAAGTCGGGACACAAAGGTTCTGTCAACGCCTGACAAAAAGGCAAGCTCCTCTTGGGAGATGTTCTTTTCCGACCGATGGCGTCTCAGAACCTCCCCGAAGATCAACCCTATGTTCGCCGCCTTTTCCATGGGTTGATGTTGTTTTCAATGTGGCCTATAGTCCACGGCCTATAGGCACGTCTGATAATTGGAGCGTTGGAGGAATTAGCCGACTGCATCCGTGAATCAGCCGGTTTGGAACGACCAGCGAGGCAAGAACTGCAAACAATGGGTGGCGACAAAGGAAACTCTTACCGCAACTCAATGACCGGCAACGCCGGTTTGAACTACGCTGCGTGGCAACTATCGAGGCGGGGCTGGCACGTTATGCCGACGATCCGCAACGCTCGGGGATCGGATTTAATCGTTACCGATGCCGATGAGTCCCTTTTTTTCGGCGTTCAATCAAAGGCGCTAACCAAGCGCAGTGCTGTTCCGCTGGGCAAATCCATTGACACGCTGCGTTCGGAATGGTGGGTCATTACCGTGTACGCAAATTCTGACAGTCCGGTCTGTTTCATCCTGCGCCTACAAGAGGTGCAGCAACTTGCCTCGCAGGATGCGAACGGAGGTGCCTACTGGCTGAACCCTCCCGCATACGACCGAGACGAATTTCGAGACGCATGGCACCGAATGGACGCAGTGCCATAGCCATCACTGCCCCTTGCGTCTTGCTAGTTCAGCCTCCACCAACTCAAGCAAGTTGGGCGGCGGCGTGACATAAACAGGCTGTGGCTTCGGTGCGACGGTCAGCCCGTGCAACTCGCTCAACGCGATAAGCGCCTGCACCCGCGCCTTGTCGTCTTTATTGTGGGCGGGGTCGGACAGTTGATGCAGACAGAAGCTAATCCAGTTCTTCATGTGTTCCTGCTTCTGCTGCTCGGTCGGCTGGATGCATGCCCAGACGGTGGCGAAGTAGTGTTCGCGTCCGCGCCATGCTCCGCGCCGAATGACTGCTCGCATGTCAGCAACGGTATCAAGTACGCGCTGCCACACGTCAGCAGGCGATTCAAATGGCTGACCGACGACCACAGTATCCCGGCCTTCAAAGAAGATCGCGTATCGCTCGGCGGGTGTGGTGCGCTCGTTGTCGAATACGACGCGCAGGCGGTTGTCTCGGTCGGTGTGGGTAATGATGCTCATGTGTTTGCTCTCCTTTTATGGCGTGGGCAGTGCGGGCGGGACATACCAACCATCCACAGTGTCAATTACGAGGTACTTCACGCCCAGCTTGCGGAACACATCTTTCACGGTACGCATCTCGTCCGGGGTCGGTTCTTCCGGGCACTCGCTGCGCTCGCCCCATTTCGCGTAGAGGTTCCTTCTCGCGGCTGGTGTTACGCTCGGGTCTTCCGCTTTACGCATCAGATAGTCCAGAAGCTGCATCTCGCTCATGTCCAGCCTGCCTAAGTCGTAGGGCTTCTTCTCGTCGGTAGTAAGGGTCACGTCCTGCTGGAAGCGGCTTGGCGCATCTAGGCCGGTGAGCTTGGCGCGTCGTTCCATGACACGCACTGCCGCAGCTATTGAGGCGAGGCGAGCCACTTTGTCCTCTGCAATGCAGGTGCGGGGCAGTCCGGTGTCAGGGTCTTTAACAATCTCGCCGTCACGGTCGATAACGGGAATCTGAATGATCTTGCCGTTGTGCAGCAGCGGGGTGAAGCTGCGGAGTACGTTCATCGCCTCCGCGTACAGCGAATCGAGGCGGGCTAGTTCCAGATCAAGGAGCTGCTCCGCTGGTTCCTTTGTCATGTCGCGCAGGGCGCGGGTAATGATGTCATGCACGCTGTCAGCGCGGATACCGAGGCGGTCGCCAATCGCTTGAAGGGTGTGGCCGTCGAGTCTCAACCTCAAAACTTCGGCGCGTCGTTCGGCCTGCTTAATGCTGGTGGATGAGGTGATGGCCTTCGGGCCGCGTCCTGTTTTCATGCTGTCCTCTCGGTGTTGAATGAGAGGCACTGAATGCGGTCATTGACCACATTGGTTACGCCTGATGATGATGCGAATTACATAAACACGCTGATTCGGGAGAACTCGCGGGACAGGCCAGCGATACGCGCTTTGGAGTTGCCCAGCGACTCAATGACGCGATGCACCTGATCGGTGTTGTCCAGCGTCGAGAAGCTTTCCGGGCTTGTGCCTGCTTGTTTTGCTAGATATTGCGCTTCACGCCACTTATCAAAATCAGCGGTCAGTGCATCAACGGCGGCAGACAGAGCGGCAGCAAAGGGTTCTAGCCCGCCGAACTTCTCCACAGACTGAGCTAGCAGTGCGTCAGCGTTCTTTTTCAAGCGGGCGGCATGGGTAGCACGCTGCACCTCAGCGGCGTCGTTTATCTGGCTGATAAGTGCGTCGCGCTGCACTTCCAGCCGCTGGAGGACTCGCGTTGCTTTTTCCATCTCCGTTTCCAGCTTGTCGGCGGTCTTGTCGTCGCCCTTGGTTGCGGCGGTAGTCCAGTCGGCATTCCGCAGGATTTGGGCAGTGGTTGCTTCGTCGAGTTGCAGGATGACAGCTTGCAGGGCGTCGTTCAGTTTCGCGGTATCAGGAGGGGTGCTCATTTGGATGGTTCCTTTGTGGTTGGTGATTTACTTGCGATGCTGGTTGCTGGCGTTCAACTGCGCCTCGAATGCAGCTTTGCGTCGAGCGCCGTCATTACCGCCATTGAAGGCGTGCGCCTTCTGGTCAAGCTCTGCGCCGACAATCGCGTTGGGCAGGGATTCTTTGAATTTCTCAAGGTCAGCGGCTTCACCCGCTGTCATCTGAGAGGGGCGGGACGGTTGCCCGCTGGTCTGGTCTTCACGATACTGATTGGACTTCACTGTTGATGCTCCTTGGTTGAGAAGGTGAGTTAATGCGTCTTGGCGGGTGTATCCCGCCCCAAGACTCTGTCTGACCTGCTCCACCGCTTGGAGAAGGTCTTTGTTTAGGGTGAATTCGACGCGAGCGCCGCCGTCCTGTTTCAGTCGGTCGCGGAATGCTTGCTGATTCCTGGCGTTGTCGGTTGGCAAAACGGGCCTCTTCTCGGCTGGTGTGTTGTAGTGAATGCAGCTTATGGCAAATTACCGGTAATAGCTTGACGGAAACCACTACATCTAGTAGCAATAGATCATCAAGCTACTAGCGGTAGTGGTCTGCGGCCTGCGAGCCATGCCCAATCGACGCACCTTGCATCAGTGCTTTTCGTTTGGGCATCTATGATGTATGGTATGAGTCTCAACCATACATACCATGCACGACCTATGACGACCACACCAAGACCCAGACCCGGCTCGCTCCCGCTTCCGAAGTACGACACGCCACCCGCTGCGCCCGAACAACCTGCGCCCATCCCGCCTTGGTATGGAGGTGACCGTGATGCGTTCGACGCGGATTTGAAGCGGCGCGAGAAGAATGAAACATTTTCGGCTTTGCAGAAGGCACGAGCGAAGGCCGAAGAACTGACGGGTGCCGTTCGTGACGCGGCTTTTGACCATTGGGTAAATCGCTGCGTGTTCAATTCGGAAACCCCTGACGAATGGACGCAGGCAAGCACGCTATATGAGAACTACATCTCCCATGCTCGGCGCTTTGGCGAGAATCGCGCCCAGCGGTCGCAGTCGGTGCTGGCGCTGGCGACTCAGACACAATGGGGACGGATGATGGCGACGCTGTACCCCAAGACGCGCCGGAGTGCCGGATGGTTTTATCCGCTCAAACTCAAGCGTGGCGCGTAGCTGGCACAAGTGAGCCGATTTGAGCGATAGGCTGACACATGGCTGACTAAATTGAGTCGCGGATGTGTTGGCTGAATAAATCCAATCGCTTACAGGTCGGGATGGCGGGATATGTAATACGCGGTTCGGTGGTTTGCGGACAACGCGCTGTAGGCGATCAAAGCGCGGTGCCGGTGCTTGGGTATTGGCAACACCGGCGCCGCTGCCTGTGCCGCCAGCTACAGCCGCCCCATGCCCGACGCTGCCCCGGCGCGTTTCAGTTTCTTCTGCAAGCTCCAGACGGCTTCCCGAATGTCGGGCTTGTCAGTATCGACAATCTCGACCGATGGAAAGCTCGCCTCCAGCAAGTCCAGCAGTTCGCGCAGTTGGTTCGCTTCGTCCTTGTCGAGTGTCAGGGTTTCGCTGGTCTTAGTCATTTCGCTTTCTCCTGTTGATTACCACATTGGCAGGCCGCTGGCGCTGCCGGTTTGCTGTGTGTTGCATCCCTATGGTTTGCATGGCGTTGGCTCCCTATGTGTTGGCATGGCTGAACGCTGCCGCATGGAAAGAAGTTAAGTAAGTTAAGGGTTAAGCGCCGCCCCCCCTTCCGTACAAAGCCATGAATAAGGGGGTATTACTTAACTCCCTTAACTACTTAACTTTTACCTTTGCTGCTAATGTTTTCAAGGGGGTTGAGGCTCCGAAAGTTAAGGGTCACCCCTTAAAAGTTAAGCGCCGCTTCTACGTCGGCAGGTGCGCGATGTAATAGCACTTCCCTTGCGCTCCCCATTCCAAGTCCATCTTGTCCTTCGCCACTTCCACCAGATACCCGTTGTCGATCATGCTGCGGATAGTGAGGTCTAGCGCGGCAGCGGTGCCCAGCTTGTGGTTACAGAAGGCGCTGACTTTGGATATGTTCATCTGGAAGTACCTTCTTGGAATCACTCCTTTTTCACGCATCGCAGACGGAATTTTGTAGCTCAGCCCGGGTTGAGACTTGACGTATTTCTGCATGAGCGAAAGCAACTTGGTTTCCCGGCTGTGATCGTCGCTGCCAATGTCGCCGCTATTCAGTTTTGCGCTGAATGCTTCAATATCATTGCGAACGACCGTGATTGCCCATGTTGCATGCCCAAGGTCGATTTTGGGGAATACATCGTTGTCCGCGACGGCCAGCAGCGCGGCGACTTGCAGTGCCTTGATATGCGCTCGGTTCCACATTTGGCGGCGTGATTCATCGTCACCGGAGGCATTTACCGACGCGCTGCATTTCAGTTCAAAATCTTTCAGCTTGTCGTATGCGTCAGCGTTGGCAAACTGCACCTCAATGGGCGGGGGCATATTGATGGTCTGCTGATAAGGAATTGCCCGAGCCACGATTGCCCGCCACTGTGCCAACTCTTGCGGCTCAAGTTCTAGGCTACGTGCTTCGTTCGGTAATGGCCGCGCACCTTCATGGGCAATAACAAGGAAGCGCGACATAAATCCGTCAGCAAGCATGTCGTGGCTCAACGCTTCATAAAAGGTGCCCGGGGTGGTCTCGCCCAGAAACGACAGTGCGGGCCATTCAACGCCGGGCATGGTCTTCTCGCCGTCGCTGTAAGACTTTCCTTCAAGCCTTGTTTTTGCGAATGCGTCAGTCATCGTCCGTCGCAAGTCCTGCATTGGGGCATCACGCAGATTTGCCATGCGCTTGAGGGTGTGCCCGAATTCACCTTGCAGGTTCAGGAACCCCGGTTGTTTCAGAATGGCTTTGTGCAGCGCGGGGCCGCTGGCGAAATTGGAAGCGTTGATAAACCGTTCCGCCATCGGCACCTGCGCCATATTTATCAGCTTGGGAATTGCATCGTGCATCGCGTCTTTGCCAATCGCACTCTTGGCGACCAGAATGATGTAGAGCGATGTGCTTTTGCCTGAGATGGTGAATGCGCGACCGCAAACTCCAGCCAGCAAGCCAAGGGTGGCAGCAATGGACACCTCGCGGACGGGCAGATAGCTGGTGTGGTAAATGAAAGTCGCCAACTGTCCCGCGAATCCCGGAGGCCAAGGGTATTTTTCTTCGGCTGCTGGCTCCACAGCGTCGGCAGGGGCGACGATCGGCACTGCGCCGCCAGTAGGGTATTGACCACATGCAAGGCCATCGCCTGCGCCGCGCAAATTGTCAGAGCCTGTGCCGATGGTGGCTGGTAAGCTGTTGGCAAGCTCATTCAGGGGGCTGGTTTCTTCCTTAACCGGCAAGGGTCGCCATACCCTTCCGGTTTTTTCTTGATCGGTCATTTCACGCCTCCGCTCTTTGGGCTAGCTGGACGGAGGACGGAACGCGGCGCTTACTTTCGATCCAAGAATTTACTTCGCTGAGTTTGTAGAGGATGCGCCGACCGACCGGATAGCATGGGGGCAGGTTTTCCCCTCTGCTTCGCTTTCCTTCGATGGTGCTTTTTGCCCAGCCGGTGAGGGCGGCAAAGTCGTCAGTATCAATCCAGACAGTTTCTTCCTGTGACATGGTGCAAGTCCTTGAACTCACCTTGTCTGCTGTCCGATTGCGTGGTGTCAGCGACAAGGCGATTGCTTGCCGTCTGAGCCATCAACTTGCCCAAGGAAGACGGTAAAACGGGCGTGTCAGTAAGCCTGACAAGAGGCGTGCTACATGCCTCTGAGTTGTGTTGAGTGTGACTATAATTTACTCGTAATAGTTCGCGCAAGTTTGCCCTAACTATTTCATCAGATTCCAGTGTCATCAAGCTCGCAGCGGCAGCACATTCTTTCCTTCCTCTACCGCTTTGGCGATAGCCGCCTGTTCGAGTACCCATTGCCCGATAGATTCCACGGCGGGCAACAGAGCGGCGGGGTCGGGATTGTTCGAGTAATGCTTTCCATGTACATCTGATGCCATGTGGTTAAGCAATTGGCGGCTCTCGTTCTCGCCCACCTTGCAGCGTTGCGCCATATCATCAAAAGTCCTGCGAAGGTCGTGGATGCTGACATGGACACCCGCCGCCACAATGACCGCCTCCATAGTCGCCTGCGCTGCTGTGATATATCCGGTTTTGCCCCACGACGGGAAGGTGTAGGCGCTGTGCTCGCGGTCGGCATTCCGCCTGCGACGCTGGGCGACCTTCTCGCTGACAGGGGGTAGGGCTTTTCGTGCCTTCAATATGTCGCGCAGAGGTGAGCACAAGGGGAGTGTGACGCCGTTGTGATTCTTCACTACCTCAGGCGGCAGATAATACGTGCTGACTTCCAGATCAACGTTTGACCACAACAATGATCCGCTCTCTGTGCGCCTCGTGCCTGTCAGCAGCATGAAACAAACCCAATCGGCAGCGGTACGGTCTTCAACCAGCCGCGCCTCAGCCCTTCGTTTCTGTAGCACGTTCCAAACCGCGCCAATTCGGTCAAGGGGGATGCGACCGTCTTTAGGCGTTTCTTTGTTGAGACCGTTCCGAAGCTTAATCATGCGCTGGACTGGATTGACCGCCAGAATGCGATAACT
Organism: Propionivibrio pelophilus DSM 12018; assembly: GCF_059569095.1. Classification (NCBI taxonomy): domain Bacteria; kingdom Pseudomonadati; phylum Pseudomonadota; class Betaproteobacteria; order Rhodocyclales; family Rhodocyclaceae; genus Propionivibrio; species Propionivibrio pelophilus. The sequence goes on from NZ_JCANUT010000005.1 coordinate 97,331, forward strand.
GCCGTCCTCGTTTGCGTACAGTTCGGCGGCGTAATTGCATAACGCTCTCAGATTGACCATGCACTGATTCGCCTGCCCCGGTGCCCGTTCCGAAAGCTCAGCAAAGCGCGACAAGCACATATCGCGGGTGATGTTGGCGATAGGCTGGTCAGCCCATTCCGCTAGATTGACCGTTACATGACGGCGAATGTCGCGTTGGCTTGCCTCGCGTAACGGGGTGCCGTGGCTGGTCTGTTTGTGTGTCAGGTAGTGATTCATGATCTCGCGCAAAGTGACGGTCTGCGCCTTGTCCTGTGCCGTCCGTTTTGTCTGCTCCTCTTTGACACGTTGGGCTTCAAGTACGGGGTCGGTGCCCTCGACCATCTGCTTCTTAATGTCGCCAGCTTTTTTGCGGGCATCATCTACTCGCCAAGGGTCATTGTGACGCCCGATGGTGACCTGTCGTTCTTGCTTGCTGCCCTTTACGCGGAACTGAAGAATGTAGGTTCTCGTTCCTGATGGCGTCACCCTCACGCCAAAGCCCTTGGTTTCGCTATCCCATTTCACAGCTTGCTTCTTGCCCTCGGGGCATACGAATTTCTCTACAGCACTGTTTGTCAGTTTCATGTCCTCGCTCCTTAACTCAGCAAATACTCAGCAAAAATTATAAGGCTTCTGCTATCTGTTGCATACGAGCGCAAGGATGAAAGTAGTGTATCTGTATGATTTGAAGTGTATTTAGCTGGCTTGTGCGAGCTTATGCAAGCTAGCCAAAACTCAGTTTTACAGGATTGAAAATCCGCGTGTCCGTGGTTCGATTCCGCGACTGGCCACCAAGATACAAGCACAGAGCCCATTCTTCGGAGTGGGCTTTTTGCTATCTGGCGTTTGAGTTCGAAGTGTAATGTACGCAGAGAGGACGCGATGATTGCCGGCATTAAGGACTTCTTCAATCAGTTCATCGAGACCGGCGTCCGACAGTCCGAGGCTGGCTACGCCAAAGCGTTGCAGATTGCAACCGCCGCCTTGCTGTTCGAAATGATGCGTATGGACGACAAAATCACTGCTGCAGAGCGCGACTCTGTGACCACGACATTGTTTCGGATGTTCGACCTGAATGCCGGGCAGTTAAAAATCCTGATGGACTTGGCCGAGCAGGAGGCTAGGCAAGCCAGTGGCTACTATCAGTTTACTTCCCTGATCAACAAGAGTTTTGACGCCCCGCAGAAGACTCAGCTCCTCGAAAATCTGTGGTGCGTGGCGATGTCTGATGGTCATCTCGGTGCACACGAAACGCATCTGATGCGCAAGATCGCCAGCTTGCTCTATGTGGGGCACGCCGACTATGTCGCTGCCAAACAGAGGGCTCGTCAAAGAGCCAACCTGCCGGTAGTTTAGGGGCGCGCTATGTGGCTATCGCTGTATTCCGTCACCAGGTTCTGAGAAAAGCGTTCGGTTGGCGTGGGGTCCTCCAAATACTCAATGCTGATGCTGCTTGCGATAGCCTTCGTTGCTTTCCTTTGGCGATTTGGCAGAGCGGCTTTCGCGGGCGTTACCAAGTGGTTGCTGTGGTCGTTGGCTGCCCTTTGCACCTGCGCAGGGTTGATCACTCTGTTGTCTTCGGAAGGCAAGCCACTACCCGTCGTTGGCGGGTTCATCCTGTGGGCGTTTGCGGCCTATACGATCAAGGTCGCCGGGGCGCCGCGCAGGAGAGGGTAGGAGGAGGGGGGGGCTTTCTGTGAGGACTGCTGATTATTTGATCAGCCCTTTTGACCTCAAAACAGAATACGCCCCTGTTCGTGCTTACTGCAAAACTGTGCCCTCATGACCAGCGGCTCTTGTGATACATGACCACTGAATCGCGACCTTCTGACCGGCTCACTTCTCTCACTGGTGTCCAATAAGAGGTACGTTTCCTGCTCCGTGCTTTTTGGCGCGTTTTGCCGCTCTTTTCTCTTTAGTGTTCTTCAAGGCGTGTTTCTTGGCCTCTTTACTAGACTCATGTGCTTTTCCCATGATGTCCTCCCGATTGTTACCGGAACGTACCGAGTGATTTCAATATAGCCCTATTTTTTTAAATGGGGGATAGCGTTCCTTGGCGATACGGCAGGGCAGCCTTTGCGGGCGTTACCAAGTCGAATCTTTGGGCGTTGGCGGAACTGTGTGCCTGCTCGGGATTGATCGCTCTGTTGTCTTCCGAGGGGAAGCCGCTGCCCATTCTCGGCGCAGTCATCCTGTGGGTGTTCGCGGCCTATACGATCAAGGTTGCTGGGGCGTTACGCACGAGCTTGGGGGGGTACCCCCGGAATCGCCAAGGCGTCGTGTGGCAAGCGTGAATTGAGGTCTTCCGACGGCGTGTCTACACTGAGAACGAAGGCGCGATAGTCGTTGAGCGCCTCCCCCGCTTTTCTCCTTCTTGTTGGTTGAGAATACGGCTCGAATGCCATGACTCCACGGTCTAAAGTTTTCTCACTCGTACTGGTTTTTGCCTCCGTGGGGTTGTATGGCTGTATCTACCTGCCCATGACGACGTCAGAATATGACCCTGCCTGTGGCGTTATCAAGCGACACATGTCACTCCAGGTGAACCAGGTGGGGGCTTTTGTGGGATGTCACAATGAAGGGTGCGTGGAACTGCTGGTGCTGGCGGGCGTGGTTTCCGCAACGACATTTGTGGTGTCGGGGAGCATCGCTGTTGTAGGGGATGTCGTCTATTGGCTTGAGGCCAAAAGCCAATGCCTCCAAAAGTAAAGCACAACGAGGCATCCGTAGCGTGAGTAACTTAACGAATGTAGATGGGGTCGGGGTGGCGCTTATGATGCGCGGACTGCCGCGACAGGGGGGGCAACGGAGCGGCGGACGGACTGGCCTTCGTTGCGCGCGTCTTCTATTCCTCAGCCTGGCAATCCAACGCATTGCGGCGTCACGTACATGCATTGGATCCGTGGAAAATCATCGGCAGGCGCCCTTGTCCGCCGCTGCTTGGATAAAACGGCGCTGCCATCTGTTCCTGTTCCGGAAAGCTCGCCTGTCGACTCATCGATTGCTCTCAGCGTCGAAACAGCAGGGTTTTCTGATTCCGGCCTTACGCTCTGCCAGTCAATCCGGAATGAATCAGTGACTCCTTAGAAGGCCATGCAAACGGTGAACTGGGTCGCATCGTCATCGGGTTTTACTTCCGTCGCATCTGCTTGAGAGGAGACGCCATTCGCCAAGGCGCGGACAGAGCCTGTTTTTGTGTTGCCATCATCAATGGTCGTGTCGATCTGGCGAGCATACCGGCCTTGAATGCCCTGCGAGCATACGTAGAATGTTCCTGGGTAAGGAACTGCGGGGGCGGTTAAAACGGCCTCTCCGGTGATTCCAATGCTCCCTCCTTCTGCGTTGCGAGGGATGTAATCGGCGGAAGTGGTTGTGGGTGTGCCAGTTGCCAAGCCGGCCAGTCGAACGTGTTGCCAGAACAGGAAACTCTCGTCTGTCGTCGTTGTTGAGTTCCATTTTCCGTCGATTCTGGCGTTTCCTTGACTGCTAGCCGGGGTTGTAGCCTTTGTGCCGCCACTAACATGTGACGTTACGCTCTGGTCTTCTCCTGGCATCGCCCTGAAACGGTCTTGATAGGCATATACAAAAGAAGAAATCGCGCGAAAATCGTTGGCCAGATTCTTCACCTTCGCGCTATTGACCAACTCCTGTCCCTTCAAAACGCCCCCAAGAAGCAGGCCGATGATGACGAGTACAATCGCAATCTCCACGAGCGTGAAACCGGATTGGATTCTTTTCATGGTGTTCTCCGCGAAATGATGTTGATTCCAGTAGTGCATAAGCATATCGCGTACCATGCTTGCGCGCATGTTTTTTTCGCTCAGCGCCGGAAAAGTGGCGGTGTTTCAACGGGTGTGTCAAAAATTCGACGGCAGGTGTGGTGCGGCGTCAGTATGTCGTCAGTCTGGAGCGGGGGGGAGTGAGCCAGGTGCGTGCGTTGAGGCGCCTGGGGCGCTATTTGCGCGCTCGGCAGCCGTGGATGCTTGTCGCGTTACTAATGATCCTGCATTTGACGTTGCTGGCCGGGGCCGATTCTCCAGCGGGCTTGATGTTCTGGCTGGTGGATGTCGGGGTGTTCATCCTTTGGCAGCCGTTTGTGCAGACCGAGCGCCGATTGAATGTCGGCAACCTGTTACTGGTCGCTGCCGGCCTGATCCTTGGTGGCTGGCTGTTCAGTTGGTGGCTGCTGATCGTCTGGGCGACGATTCTTGCCTCGCTTCTGGGCGGGCGGGTCATGTTGGTGGAGCATCGACCGACGCGCGTATTCTATCTGTTGGCGTTCGCGTATCTTGTCGGCGTGGTATTGATCTGGCTGGTGCCGAAGGTGGTTCCAACTCCGAACGTGATCGGCCCGTCTCTCGGGACGGAGTTTTCCTGGCTGGCGCCGGGTTTCTTCCTGCTGATGTGGCTGTTGCCACGACCGCAGGCAAGCGGTTGGTTGAGGCATGGCGCGTTCGACCTGTTTTATGGCGTGTTCGTATTCCTGTTGATCGCCGTGGTGGTTTTAGGGACGCTGGCGTTCATGTTGCTCGAACGAACGGAGTATTTCGATGCGCTGCTTCGCACGGTGCTCAGTGTGGCGCTACTGTTGTTGCTGGTGGCGTGGGCCTGGAATCCCAGGCCGGGATTCAGCGGCGTTGGCATGTTGTTTTCCCGGCACCTGTTGACGGTCGGAGGCCCGTTCAGTGTCTGGTTGCGCCGAATGATGGCCTGTGCCGAGGGCGAAGACGATCCCGATCGCTTTTTCAGTCAGGTTTGTGAGCAACTTCTGCTCGACTTGCCGTGGGTTGTCGGCGGAGAGTGGCGTCCATCTTCTGGCTTGGAGAGAGATCTTCGTCGTTTCGGAGGCTCATCGCCCTATCCAAACGAGTTTTCCGACCGATCGCTGTCGCTGACGATTTTTTCGCGCCATTCTTTGAGCCCGGTTCTTGTCTGGCATTTGCGCCTGCTGACCAAGCTTGCGAGCGAATACTATCTTGCCAAGTGGCGGGCGCGGGAGTTGCAAAGGGTCAGTTATCTGCAGGCGATCCACGAGACCGGGGCGCGCCTGACGCATGATGTCAAGAATCTCCTTCAGTCGCTGGACAACCTCTGCTACCTAGTGCAGTCAGAGTCTCGATCTGACTTCGCGCGTATCGGGCCGCTGGTGGAGCGTCAGTTGCCGCAAATTGCACAGCGCCTGCGAAGCACGCTGATGAAGCTCGAACTGCCGGCCGACGCCCAGAGGCGGGCAGATCAAAGCGCGGAAGAAATGGAGGGGGCCGCAATCTGGTGGGAGTCTCTGCAGCAGCGTTATGCGGGCCAGGCGATTCATTTCGATACTTTGCCGTTGTCAGTCGCTGGCGCAATACCGCGCGCGTTGTATGACGCTGTGGCGGAGAACCTGCTGCACAATGCGCTGGCAAAACGCCAGCGTGAAGCAGGGCTCGAGATATCGATATCGCTTTCCCAGGAGTCGGCGGTTTTGCGCGTCTGCGACAACGGTAGTCCGGTGCGGCAGGAGATCCTTGACGTATTGTTTCAGCAGCCAGTGGCGTCCGAAAATGGTTTCGGGATCGGCCTGTTCAATACGGCCAGGCTGGCAGCAACCTTCGGGTATCAAATTCGGCTGGCAATCAACCAGCCCGGGCGGATCTGCTTCGAGATGTCGAAGCGCCGAGAGGAATGGCTTTGATCGGTTAACAAAAAAGGCCGCCCGAAAGGGGGCGGCCTTGCGCGATGCCTATCTGAAAATTAGGCCTTGAACTTGCCTTCGAGTTCGTCGCGGATAGCAGCCAGTTTGGCCGGCAGCTTGGCGCCCATCTTGGCGAACCATTCCTTGACGCCTTCGAGTTCGCTCAGCCAGGCTTGCTTGTCGAGGCTGGTGACGCCTTCGAACTGCTCCTTGGAGTAGTCCAGACCGTTCCAGTCGATTTCCTCGTACTTCGGCATGATGCCGAGCGCCGACTCGGTACCCGAGACGCGGCCTTCGCAGCGGTCGATGATCCACTTGAGCACGCGGGCGTTGTCACCGAAGCCAGGCCAGGCGAACTTGCCTTGCTCGTTGGTGCGGAACCAGTTGACCATGAAGATCGGCACTTGCTTGTCGGCAACCGACCCCATCTTCAGCCAGTGGCTGTAGTAGTCGGCCATGTGGTAGCCGCAGAACGGCAGCATGGCGAACGGGTCGCGGCGGACGACGCCCTGGGCGCCGAAGGCGGCAGCGGTCGTTTCCGAACCGAGTGTCGCGGCAGTGTAAACGCCGTGTTCCCAGTCGGTGGTCTGGCAGACCAGCGGCACGGTCGAAGCGCGGCGGCCGCCGAACAGGAAGGCCGAGATCGGTACGCCGTCAGCGTTCGCCCAGTCCTTGTCAATGCACGGGCACTGGTAGGCCGGGGCGGTGAAGCGGGAGTTCGGATGAGCGGCCTTGGTGCCTTTTTCCTTGGCGATTTCCGGCGTCCAGTCGTTGCCTTGCCAGTCGATGGCGTGAGCCGGGGCCGGGCCCATGCCTTCCCACCACACGTCGCCGTCGTCGGTCAGCGCGACGTTGGTGAAGATGGTGTTCTCGGCCAGCGAGGCCATCGCGTTGAAGTTGGTCTGCTCGTTGGTGCCCGGGGCGACGCCGAAGAAGCCGGCTTCCGGGTTGATCGCGTACAGGCGGGTGACGCCGTCCTTGTCCTTGCGCGGCTTGATCCAGGCGATGTCGTCGCCGATACAGGTGATCTTCCAGCCGCCCAGTTCCTTCGGCGGAACCAGCATGGCGAAGTTGGTCTTGCCGCAGGCCGACGGGAAGGCGGCAGCGACGTAGTGCTTTTCACCGGCAGGCGATTCGACGCCGAGGATCAGCATGTGCTCGGCCATCCAGCCGCCGTCACGGGCCATGTTGGAGGCGATACGCAGGGCCAGGCACTTCTTGCCGAGCAGCGCGTTGCCGCCGTAGCCCGAGCCGTACGACCAGATTTCGCGGGTTTCCGGATAGTGCACGATGTACTTGGTGGTCGGGTTGCACGGCCACTTCGGATCCTTCTGGCCCGGTTCCTTCGGGGCGCCGATCGAGTGCACGCACGGGACATAGACGCCGTCGGTACCGAGCACCGGGAAGACGTCCTTGCCCATGCGGGTCATGATGCGCATGTTGGTCACGACGTACGCGCTGTCAGTGATCTCGATGCCGATCTGGGCGATCGGGGAGCCGAGCGGGCCCATCGAGAACGGGATGACGTACATGGTGCGCCCCTTCATGCAGCCACTGAACAGCGGCTTGAGGGTTTCGCGCATCTTGGCCGGGGCTTCCCAGTTGTTGGTCGGGCCGGCGTCTTCCTGTTTTTCGGAGCAGATGTAGGTGCGGTCTTCGACACGCGCCACATCGGACGGGTCGGAGAAGGCGAGGAAGGAATTCTTGCGCGCCTTCAGCTTGATGTAGGTGCCGGCGTCGACGAGCTCCTGGCACAGGCGGTCGTATTCCTCCTGGGAGCCATCGCACCAGACGACTTTCTCAGGCGTCGTCAGCGCAGCGATCTCGGCGACCCATTTCTTCAGGCCTTCGTGCTTCACATAGTCGGGGGCGTTGATTGATACGGTTTGTGTCATGGCAATACACTCACATAGTGGGACGGTTAAAAAATCTGGTTCGTCTCGCGACGGGATGAAACTGGAACTGCCCGGGGGGTTCGCCTGAAACAACGAAAATGGGCTTTCAGGAATGCGCCGGTCGTTACAGGCTGGCGGTCAGTTTTGGACTCTTGCTGCATGGAAACTGGCTAGATCTCATTACCACACTAAAGCGTCGGCCAGTCTACCATAATTCGCGATTGCGATGACCTTGCGAACTATTTTTGTCTTGATTTGTCGTGAGCTGCCGCGCAGACGCTGGCGGCAGTCGCGCGGAGCTGCAATGACTTTTAACTATTTGTCGTATCTCGTTATTTTTGCTTGATTTTTCATTCTCGGCTGATAGACTTTGAGGCAATTTTGCATGGGGAGGTCGTGGGAATGCGCTTCGGTCTAAGGTTGGCAATGGTGCTCGCCGTCGCGTTCGGTGTCGGCATCATGCCGTCGGTCGCTGCGCAGCCTGCGGAAAAGGGCAAGATCACGTCGTCGCCGGTTCGCAAGGCGAAGCCGGTGAGTCAGAAAGCGAAAAAGGCTGCGCCGGGCAAAAACCGACAAAAAGCCGCTGCGGTACGCAAGAAGTCCGTTTCACAAGCGTCGTCGAAAAATGCAGTGGCGTTGGGTGAAACGCAGCACTTGGCGGTGCGCTCGGGGTCTGCGCTTGTCGTTGAACAGGGCGGCCGCGCGTTGTATCAGAAGAATGCCGACAGTGTTGTCCCGATAGCCTCGATCACCAAGCTGATGACGGCGATGGTCGTGCTTGACAGCGTGCCTGATCTGAATGGGGCTGTCGTGATTTCCGATGAGGACGTCGATTATCTCCGTGGAAGCCGATCGCGGTTGCATGTGGGGGTGACGATACCGAGGGAAACCGCCTTGCTGCTCGCCCTGATGTCTTCAGAGAATCGGGCGGCTCATGCCTTGGCTCGGCATTATCCGGGGGGGCTGTCGGCGTTCGTCGCCGCGATGAACGCCAAGGCGCGGTCGCTTGGGATGCTGAGTACTCGCTTTGAGGATCCCACCGGGTTGACCAGTAACAATGTATCGACGGCGAATGATCTGGCCAAGATGGTTGCTGCCGCGCATCGCTATCCGCTTATTCGCGAGTTGTCGACGACGCCGGAGGCGACGGTCGAGATCGCCGGGCGGCAAATGGCATTCAGGAATACCAACCCGCTGGTCAAGAATGCGGCATGGGACGTTGGTGTTTCAAAGACCGGCTACATTCACGAGGCCGGGAAGTGTTTGGTCATGCAGGCCCGTGTTGCCGACAAGCCGGTGGTCATTGTTCTGCTCGACTCGGCCGGCAAGCTGACGCGTGTGGGCGATGCCAACCGTATCAAGCGCTGGATGGAAAGCGCGCACGCGGCGCGTCAATTGCCGACGCATGTCGCCGCCCAGGTGGCGGGCGGTCAAGGTTGAAAGCGGCTTGGCGAGTGTTGCGTCTGGTGGGTTACCCGTATCGGGCCTGTTGGCGATAGCCCAGAGCGTACGAGATCGATTCGGTGGCTTTCCTGAGCTGCTCCGGCCAGTCGGAATGATGCCGGTCGGTCGGGGCTGAAATCGACAAGCCGGCCACGACCAGTCCTTCGTCGTTGCGGATCGGCGTGGCGACGCAGCGCAAGCCGATCTCGGCTTCTTCGTTGTCGTACGCGAGATCCGTCCGGCGGATTGTTTCGAGTTCCTTCTCCAGTTGTTCGAAGCCGGTCAGGGAGAACGGGGTTTTCCCCGGCAGACCGGTGCGTTCGGCGTAGGCGCGGACGTTGGCCGTCGTATCGGCAGCCAGGAACAGCTTGCCAAGCGAGGTAAGGTGCAGCGGGGCACGGGCGCCGACGAGATACACCACCCTGACCAGCGAGCGACCACTCGAGGTCCGTTCGAGGTAGACGATTTCATCGCCGTCACGGATGCCCAGGTTGATGGCCTCGCCGATCGACTCATGCAGGTTCTGCATGAACGGCAACGCGATTTCGCGGATATTGAAACGCGACTTGACGACGTTGCCCAATTCGAGGAAGCGGATGCCCAAGGCGTAGGTGCCGGCCTCGTATCGCTCGACGAGGCGGGAATGGGTCATTGCCGCGAGAATCCGGTGCGCCGTTGAGGGATGGAGTCCCGTCGCCTTGGACAGGGACTTGAGTGACGCCGGTTCCGGCGCATCCGCCAATGCGTCGATCAACGACATCATCCTTTCGATGACCTGAATCGACCCCTTTGCTTCTGGTTGTTCCACCGTTACATTCCTGTAAGATTTCTTCTTTTGTTGGCTGGCAAGTCGTGCATATCCGTGCATTTTCGTTGTGCTTGCCAGGCTGTCAGCACTGTGCGCAGGCCAAAAAACGGGGTTCATCTTACCATCATGATCATCCTGAAGCAGATTCTCTGGCGATTCGATGCATTTTAGCGAGGATACCCGCGCGATTCCCCTCTGGATCAACGGGCGTGCCTGCCTGCGGTTGACACCCGCGTTCGTTGACGTTCGCGCCCCCGTCTCCGGAGCCGTTCTGAGGAGAGTTCCTGTATGCGGAACCGGCGATGTCGAGGAGGCCATCCTTTCGGCGCAAGCCGCTTTGCCCGCGTGGGACGGGCTGGACAAATCCTGGCGGCGCCAATTGCTGTCGAGCCTGGGAGACGCGCTGGAGGCACTGGCTGACCATTTCATGTGGCTGTTTTCTGAAGAGGCCGGTGTGTCCGTCGAGCAGGCTGGCACGGTTGTCGCGGAAATCGTCATGCGCCTGCGCACTCCCGATCCACTATCCGTGGCGGGCGTGGTCGTCGTTACCAGTGAATCCGCGAGTGACGTGGCGAAGCTTGTCGGGCTCGCGGCTGCCGCGCTGGCTGCGGGGGGCAGTGTCATCGTCTGCCCGCCGTTGCTGGCGCCGTCGGCGCTGCTGGCACTGGCGGAACTGTCCGGGCGCTGCGGTTTTCCCGCGGGGGTGGTGAGTGTCGTCTATCCGGACAGTCGTGTACTGGCAGAACTGCACGGCCGGCCCGGCCTGACGATTCTTTCCCGCTAGTTCTCATTCTTGCGCGGGATCGGTGCGTTTCGCCCCCGCGGCTTCGCGAACGAAAACCAGCGCCTCGGAGATGCTCTCTTCGAGTTCCGGCGTGGCGGGCGGATTCAGGTAGCTGGCGAACAGCGGCAGCGGGACGAGTTGCAGCGCCGTCCGGATCGGGACGATGCCGTGGTGAAGTTTGAGTTCATCGACGGCGACGCGGGGCAGCGTGGCGAGGCCAAAACCGCTCTCCGCCAGTTTGACCAGCGCGGAGATCGAGGTCACGGTATGCACCCGCTTGTTGGTGATCCCGGCCTTGCCGAGGCTGTCGACGAGCGCCATGTGCGGCTGCGAGTCGCGCTGGAAAGTGAGCAACTCCCAGGACATCAGTTCGTCGATATCCAGACGGGTGTCCTCCCTGAGCGAAGCAGGTCCGACGAAAACCATTTCCAGCGACGGGAAGCGTTCGCTGACGATGCCCTTGCCGAACGGCTGGTCGGCCGAGAAGATCAGGTCGAGGCCGCCGCGGCGGATCTGCTGGTGCAGTACCGGCGTGGTTTCGACGTTGAGCTCGAATTCGATATGCGGCTTGGTGCGTTTCAGCCGCTCCATCGTCGGGATCAGCCAGGCGTGGAGAATCGTTTCGATCGCGCCAAGGCGCAGCGAGAAGCGGGCGATGCCGTTGCCGCACAGTTCGTATTTGAGGTCGTGCTGCAGGGCCAGCAGGCGTTCCGCGTAGGTCAGGAAACGCTCGCCGGCGCTGGTAAGCCGGAACAGCCGGTCGCGGCGGTCGAGCAGCGGCGCGCCGATTTCCTGTTCGAGCACGGCGATGCGGCTGGAGACCGCGGACTGGGTGAGGAACAGTTTGTCCGCCGTGCGACTGATGCTCTGCAGGCGGGCAACCCAGACGAAGGTTTCGACGAAGCGTAGATTCACGGTAGATGCATTAAAGCGATTTTTTTGGATTCGGCGGATTGTAGCTCCAAAAAAATCGATGGACCGGTCGCGAAAAAATAAGTTTGTTTTGATAGCGGTTCGCATCGCATACTTTCCCCGTCAGTTTGTTGAAGGACTTCAGCATGACGATTTGCACTACCGCGGCCGGGGTGGGTTGTCTCCAGGCCAGCACGGGCGTCGAGGCCCGTCACATGATTCGCTCCGGGAACTGGTCGGGGCATACCAGCGGCACCGCGCCGAACTTCGTGCAGGGTAATCTGGCGATTCTGCCGGCCGATCTGGCCAACGATTTTCTGCGTTTCTGCCAGCGTAATCCGAAGCCATGTCCGCTGCTTGGCGTTTCAGAGCCCGGCGATCCGCGCTTGCCATCGTTGGGAGCGGATCTGGACATCCGTACCGACGTGCCGGCGTATCGCGTCTGGCGTCACGGCGAACTCGTCGAGGAGGTGACGGACATTCGTGCTCTCTGGCGCGACGATCTGGTGTCCTTCGTCATCGGCTGCTCGTTCTCCTTCGAGCAGGGATTGATCGACGCCGGCATTCCGTTGCGCCACGTCGCAGAAGGGCGCAACGTGGCGATGTACCGGACCAATATGCCGACCGTGCCGGCTGGGGTGTTTCACGGGCCGATGGTCATGTCGATGCGGCCGATGACCGCGGCCAATGCGATTCGTGCGGTGCAGGTGACTGCGCGCACACCGGCGGTGCACGGCGCGCCGGTGCATCTGGGCGACCCGTCGCTGATCGGTATCGCCGACCTGCAGAAACCGGATTTCGGCGATGCGGTGGCGGTGATGCCGGACGAATTGCCGGTGTTCTGGGCCTGCGGTGTGACGCCGCAATCCGTGATCATGGAGGCGAAGCCGGAGTTCTGCATCACGCATTCGCCGGGCAAGATGCTGGTGACCGATCTGCTCGATCGGGACTTTGCTTTTTCCTGAACAGGAGGTTGTTCGACCAACGATGTAGCCAAACCGGGTTTCGTGAGTTGCCGGATCCGTGTTTTTCCAATGTGAATTCGAGCGTATAAACCCTCTCCGGGTCACGCGCATTTCGCAGCACTGGTTTTCGATTCACGGAACGGAGGTGGTTCCGTGCTTCGCTTCTTTCCACCCGCATGAAAGGAACCATCGCCATGAAAAAACACTTGCTTGCAACCGCCGCGCTGGCCGCTGTTCTTGCTTCCTCCGTCTCGGCTCAGACCTTGCCGAAGACGCATCTGAAGGTCGTCGGCGGCCTGAGCAACCTGACGGCGTACAACGATTACGAAAAGCCGTTCTGGACCAACGTCGTGCCGAACCTGTCGAACGGGCAGGTGACCGCCGAGATCAAGGGGTTCAACGAGATGGGCCTGAAGGGGCCGGAAATCCTGCGCCTGATGTCGCAGGGGGTGATCGAGTTCGGCACCGCTACCCTGTCCTATTTCGCCAGCGACAATCCGATCAACGAGGCGATCGATCTGGCCGGCCTGACTGCCGATGCCAAGAGCGCGCGCGCCGTCGTCGACGCGTTCGAGCCGGTCTATGGCAAGTTCTACGGCCCGGGGAGCGGCATCAAGGTGCTCGGCATTTCGCCCTATCCGGCGCAGGTGCTGTTCTGCAATGCGGAGATCAAGGGGCTGACCGACATCAAGGGCAAGAAGGTGCGCACCAGCAGCCGCACCCAGGCCGAGTTCATCGAGGCGCTGGGCGGGTCGAGCGTGACGATGGCCTTTGGCGAGGTGGTGCCGGCGATGCAGAACAAGGTCGTCGATTGTGCCATTACCGGGTCACTGTCCGGCTATTCGGCCAAGTGGTACGAAGTGGCGACGCACCTTTACGCGCTGCCGATCAACTGGAACTCGCAGATCCACGGGGTTAACCAGAAGGCCTGGAACAAGATCGATCCGAAGGTGCAGGATTTTCTGCTGACCAACATCAAGGCCATGGTCGGCAACATGTGGGACGCCGCGGCGGTGCAGACTCAGCAAGGGTATGACTGCAATACCGGCGCTGTCGCCTGCACCCTCCCGGTCAAGGGCAAGATGGTCCTCGTGACGCCGAGCGACGCTGACCGTGCACTGTTGAAGAAGATCATGCAGGAGCAGGTCCTGCCCAAGTGGGCGGCCCGCTGTTCGGCAGCTTGCGTCAAGGACTTCAACGCGACCATCGCCAAGGTCGTCGGGATGACCGCCAAGAAGTAGTCCAGTCTTGCGCCGCCGGCGTTCCGCCGGCGGCGGCAGTTCCCAGAACAAATTTATTCAGAGGCCCGCTATGACCTCCCTTGAATCGCCCAACTTTTTCGCGCGATTGCTTCATTACGCCAACCGCCTGTCGCTCGCCGCCGTATTGTTTGGCGGCACGATCACCTTGGCCAGCGTGCTGCTTATCTGCTTCGACGTGATCGTTCGCAAGTTCTTCGGCTTCACCACCGGCGGCGCGGACGAATTGTCCGGATATGCCTTTGCCATCAGCACTTCGTGGTCGCTGGCCTTCGTCGTGCTGCACCGCGGCAACGTCCGGGTAGATGCCCTCTACCAGCATTTGCCTGTTCGGCTGTCGGCCATTCTCGACTGGTTGTCGCTGGTTGCGCTGGGGGTGTTCATGGCGTTCCTTACCTACTACGCCTCGTTTGTCGTCGATATGTCGTGGGCCCAGAACTCCGCCGCCAATACGCCCCTGGCGACACCCTTGTGGATTCCGCAGGGGTTGTGGTTTCTCGGTTTTGCCTGGATGTGCCTGGTCCTGGGCCTGATGCTGGTGCGCGCATCCGTGGCTCTGGTGACCGGCGACATCACCACGGTCAAGGATCTGTGCGGAGTGCGTTCCGCTGAAGAGGAGGCGCAGGAGGAGGCCGAGATGGGTGAGCGTTTGGTCAAGGGAGAAATAGCATGATCGCAACGACGCTGATTCTTCTCCTCGTGCTGATCGGTATCAGCATCCCCGTCGGCGCAGCGCTTGGTGTGCTTGGCCTGTTGCTCGACCCGTTGTTTTCGATGCTGCCACTGTCGCGTGCGCTCGGCGAACTTTCGTGGAGTACGAGCAATGAATTTCTCCTGGTGGCGATTCCGCTGTTCGTCATGCTTGGCGAGATCCTGCTGCGCGCCGGTTTTGCCGAGCGCATGTACGCGTCGATGAGCCAGTGGCTGTCCTGGCTGCCCGGCGGATTGATGCACGCCAACATCGGCGCGTCAACGTTGTTTGCCGCGACGTCGGGGTCCAGTGTGGCCACCGCGGCGACCGTCGGTACCGTGGCAATTCCCCAGATCAAGCGTTACGGCTACAACGAGCCGTTGTTTCTCGGCAGCATCGCGGCTGGCGGGACGTTGGGAATCCTCATCCCTCCGTCAATCAACCTGGTGATCTACGGGGTGCTGACCAATTCGTCGGTGCCGCAGTTGTATCTGGCCGGCTTCATCCCGGGTTTCGCTCTGGCCGTATTGTTCATGGCAATCGTTGTTGTCGCCTGCCTGGTCAAACCGGAATGGGGCGGTCAGCGCATCACGGCCACCTGGGGAGAGCGGATCTCCGGGTTAAAACACTTGTTGCCCCCCTTGGGTATTTTTGTGATGGTCGTGGGCTCGATTTACGCCGGACTGGCAACGCCGACCGAAGCGGCAGCACTCGGGGTGTTCGGCGCCTTGATCCTCGCCGCCGTTTTCAAACGCCTGAGCCTGACGATGTTGCGCGAAGTGATGGAAGGAACGATGCGTTCGACGGCGATGATCATGCTGATCGTCGTGGCGGCGAGTTTCCTCAATTTCGTGATGTCGGCCACCGGGGTTACGACGGCGCTGACCGAGTCGATCAGCGGACTGGGCCTTTCGCCCGGCTGGATGCTGCTGGTCGTGGTGATCTTCTACGTCGTGCTCGGCTGCTTCATGGAAACGTTGTCGATGATGATCGTGACGATCCCGATCGTTGCGCCAATCATGGTCGGGCTCGGCTATGACCCGATCTGGCTGGGCATCGTCATCGTCGTGCTGGTGGAGACGGCGTTGATCACCCCGCCAGTCGGAATGAACCTGTTCGTGGTGCAGAGCCTGCGCAAGAGCGGTTCGATGAACGCGGTGATCCTCGGCTCGCTGCCGTTTGTTGTCGCCTTGTTCGCCATGGTTGCGTTGCTGGCGTTCTTCCCGGGTCTGGCGATGTGGCTGCCCGGTGTCGTCGGTTAGAGATTCTTTTTAGTTGAGACGAGAAAAAACATGAGACTGGATTTTGATGTCGAAAGTGTGGATGGCGACAAGCGGATCACCGTCGAGATCGATACGCTGGTCGTCGCCGGCTGGGCCGGCCGCGATCTGGCGGCGATCGAGCACCACATCGAGGAACTGGCGGCGCTGGGCGTGCCGCGCCCGAGCGCCGTGCCGCTGTACTACCGGGTGGCCGAGAATCAGCTGACGCAGGCGCCGCACATCCAGGTGCTCGGGCCGGGTTCGTCGGGCGAGGTCGAGGTGCTGGTGTTCTCGACGGGCGGCGAGATGTACGTGAGCCTTGCCTCGGATCACACCGACCGTAAACTGGAAGCGCAAAGCGTGGCGCTGGCCAAGCAGGTGTGCGCGAAACCCGTGGCCAGCCGCGCCTGGCGTTACGCTGACGTGGCGGCGCGCTGGGACACTCTGGTGATCCGTTCCTTCATCCCGGAAAACGGCGCGCAGGTGACCTATCAGGAAGGCGCGCTGGCGGCACTGCGCCCGCCGCTGGAACTGATCGCCGGCTACCTCGGTCGGCCGGCGGCGATGTTGCCCGAAGGCACGGCGATGGTCTGCGGCACGGTCGGCGCCATCGGTGGCATCCGGCCGGCCTCCGCGTTTGCGATGGAATTGTTCGATATGGAAACCGGGCGGCGCCTGCAGCATCGCTACACGATCGAAACCCTGCCGGAAGTGGCCTGAGATGGGAACGCTGAAGACAATCGCCGAATACGCGGCCGCCTTGCGCGACGGCCGCACCACGGCCGTGACGCTGGTCGACGAGGCGCTGGCGCGCATTGCCAATCCTGAGAGCGAAGGGCAGCGCACCTTCACCGCGGTTCATGCCGAGCAGGCGCGTGTTGCGGCGGTTGCCTCCGATCTCCTGCGTGGGGCCGGGCTCGCACGCTCGCCGCTCGAAGGCTTGCCGGTTTCCATCAAGGACCTGTTCGACGTGGCCGGCGAAACGACGCTGGCCGGTTCGGTGGTACTCAAGGGCGCTGCGCCGGCGGTGGCCGACGCCGAGGTGGTCCGGCGCTTGCGCGCCGCGGGCGCGGTCATCATCGGGCGCACCAACATGACCGAGTTCGCCTATTCCGGGCTTGGTCTCAATCCGCATTACGGTACGCCGCGCAACCCGTGGGAACGATCGGTCGGGCGCATTCCCGGCGGCTCGTCGTCGGGGGCGGCGGTCTCCGTGGCCGATGGCATGGCCGTGGCCGGCATCGGCTCGGATACCGGCGGCTCGGTGCGCATTCCGTCGGCGCTGTGCGGGCTGACGGGGTTCAAGCCGACGGCACGACGGGTGCCAAAGAGCGGCGTCTTGCCGTTGTCGAAGAATCTGGATTCGATCGGCCCGCTGGCGCCGAGCGTGGCCTGCTGCGCAGTGCTGGACGCGATCATGGCCGGCGAGGCAGCGGAGATTCCTGCCCCGGCGGAAGTGTGCGGGCTGCGTCTGCTGGTGCCGACCACGGTGGCGCTGGACGACATGGACGAGACGGTGGCCGGCGCGTTTCGCCGGGCACTGTCCGCGCTGTCGGCCGCCGGGGCGCTGGTGCGCGAAGCTCCCCTCCCGGCCTTTTCCCGTCTTGCCACGATCAACGCCAAGGGCGGTTTCACTGCGGCCGAAGCCTGGGCCTGGCACCGGGAGCTGATCGGGCGCGCCGCCGGCAGCTACGATCCGCGCGTGGTGTCGCGCATCCAGCGCGGCAAGGAGATGTCGGCCGCCGACCTGCTCGACGTGCTCGAAGCGCGCGCGGCCTGGATCGCCGAGGTGGAATCGGCGATTTCCGGTTTCGATGCGCTGCTCATGCCGACGGTGCCGCTGGTCGCGCCGAAGATCGCCGACCTCGCCGCGTCCGATGAAGCGTACTTCCGCGCCAACGGATTGATGCTGCGCAATCCGACGCTGATCAACTTCCTCGACGGTTGCGCGCTGTCGATCCCCTGCCACGCACCCGGTGAGGCGCCGGTCGGGCTGATGCTCGCCGCCGGCGCGATGAACGACCGGCGGATCCTGGCGGTCGGTCGCGCGTTGGAGGCCTGCCTGCGCCCGCTCGTGCGCGGTGGAAGTGCGCAATGAGAGTGATCCTGCAGCGCGTGCTGTCGGCGCGCGTCGAAGTGGGCGGTCAGGTAACCGGCGCCATCGGTCCCGGACTGCTGGTCCTCGCCGGCTTCGAGGAAAGCGATGACGACAAGGCCGTCGCCTGGATGTCGTCGAAACTGACCCGGATGCGCATCTTCCCGGACAGCGACGGCGTGATGAACCGCAGCGTTCTCGATGTCGGCGGAGAACTCCTGGCCGTCAGCCAGTTCACCCTGTTCGCCTCGGTGCGCAAGGGCAATCGCCCGTCGTGGAGCCGGGCCGCGGCGCCGGCCGTTTCCAGCCCCTTGTTCGACCGCTTCGTTCGCCAGCTCGAAACGGATCTCGGGCGCCCCGTGCCGACCGGGGTTTTCGGCGCGGACATGAAGGTGCATCTGGTCAACGACGGGCCGGTGACGCTATTCATTGACTCGGCGGAACCAGAGTAGCTTTTCGGCTGTTTCGCCCAGGGTACGGAAATCCGCAATTGCCTTCCCCTGTCACCGCGCTAGCATGCGTTACTACGTTGTCTGCCTCTGCGGAGATATCGTGACTTGCCGGCTTACAGGCAAGCGTCCATGCTTCGGGAACTGTCGGTGGGACGGCCGGCAATTCCACGGGCTTCAAGGGGGAATATGTCCTTGTTTGCATCTGGTATCTGTTTGCCCGGCTCTCTGGCGAGGACTATAATCGCCGGGATGCCTGCCAGCCGCGGAAACCGACCTATTGGGGCACGCCGACCGACGGCGGGGTGGTTTGCCGCTGCAGTTCAAGATACCTAGCGCCGCGTGCAAGACGCTGGCGCTTTTTTTTTGTCAATTGTCATCATCATCAAGTAAAGGAGCATGAGGAATGTCATTACCCTTCCCGATTCTCACTGCTGAGGAAGCGGCGGAACTGATCCAGGACGGCCACAATATCGGCTTTAGCGGCTTTACCGCGGCCGGTGCCGCCAAGGCGGTTCCCTACGCGCTCGCGCAAAAGGCACGTCGCGAGCATGAAGCCGGGCGGCCGTTCAAGGTCGGCGTGCTGACCGGTGCTTCGACTGGAAAATCGCTCGACGGCGCACTGGCCGAAGCCGAAGCGATCAGCTTCCGTACCCCGTACCAGGGCAATCCGACGCTGCGCAAGCAGATCAACGCGGGCAAGGTCCGCTTTTTCGACATGCACCTTTCTGCGGTAGCGCAACAGGTGCGTTACGGCTTCCTCGGCAAGGTCAACTGGGCCGTCGTCGAAGCCTGTGATCTGACCGCCGGCGGTGGCGTCGTGCTGTCGACCTCGGTCGGCGTGTCCAATACCTACCTGCGCCTGGCTGACAAGGTCATCATCGAGCTCAATGCCAAGCACCCGGCTTCGCTCCTCGGCCTGCACGACATCTTCGAGCCG
Source organism: Propionivibrio pelophilus DSM 12018 (assembly GCF_059569095.1). Classification (NCBI taxonomy): domain Bacteria; kingdom Pseudomonadati; phylum Pseudomonadota; class Betaproteobacteria; order Rhodocyclales; family Rhodocyclaceae; genus Propionivibrio; species Propionivibrio pelophilus. The sequence goes on from NZ_JCANUT010000005.1 coordinate 116,529, forward strand.
AAGGATCCTCCCGGCCGCAGCGAAATCCCGATCTACAGCGCCTCCGACCGTTGCGGCTCGCCGATCTGCCTCGTCGATCCGAAGAAGATCGTCGGTGTCGTGTTCACCAACCTGCCCGACGAAGCCGGCGGTTTCGAGGATCCGACCCCGGTGACCGACCAGATCGGCCAGAACGTGGCCGATTTCCTGGCCGCTGAAATGCGCGCCGGGCGTGTGCCTAACACCTTCCTGCCGTTGCAGTCCGGTGTCGGCAACGTGGCCAACGCGGTGCTCGCCGCGCTCGGCGTCAGCAAGGACATTCCGGCGTTCGAGATGTACACCGAAGTGCTGCAGGACTCGGTCATCCCACTGATCGAGAATGGCCGCTGCAAGTTTGCCTCGACCTGCTCGCTGACGTTGAGCGCCGAGGTGATGGCCAAGGTGGTTGGCAACATCGAGTTCTTCAAGAAGCACCTCGTGCTGCGTCCGCAGGAAATCTCGAACAACCCCGAACTGGTGCGCCGTCTCGGCATCATCTCGATGAATACCGCGCTGGAAATGGACCTCGGCGGTAACGTGAACTCGACGCACGTGCTCGGCACGACGATGATGAACGGAATCGGCGGCTCGGGCGATTTCACCCGCAATGCCTATATCTCGATCTTCTCCTGCCCGTCCACCGCGAAGAACGGCATGATTTCTGCGATCGTTCCGGTGGCTTCGCACATGGACCACAGCGAGCACTCGGTGCAGGTGCTGATCACCGAGCAGGGCGTTGCCGACCTGCGTGGCAAGGATCCGCACGAGCGTGCGCAACTGATCATCGACAACTGCGCACACCCCGATTTCCGGGACGAGTTGCGCGAGTACCTGAGCCTTGTGGACAAGAACATCCATGAGCCGGTCTCCCTGTCGATGGCCTTCGCGATGCACCGCAAGTTCAAGACGACGGGCGACATGCGCAACGTCAACTGGAAGGAGTATCTGGACTAAGCCAGTCCGGAACTGTTGCCATTCAGCACCCGAGAGCCTCCCGCGTGGAGGCTCTTTTGTTTTTTGTCATGCGCGCGGGATGCAATCCGCGTGGAGTTGTGATGCAATGGCGGGCGAACACATTCAGGGTGTGAAAAAACAATGATTGCAGGGCTCTTTGGGCGCTTGGGGATTCGCGGCAAGCTGATCCTGATCTTCATCGCCATCAAGGTGGTGCCGCTGGTGCTGCTTGCCGGCTACGCCTGGAAGGCGGCTGAAAATCTTGGCGAGGGCGTGTCGGCGCGCGGTGTGCAGATGGCCGACGCGATGCGCAAGACACAGCAGCAGACCGGCAAGACGGCAATCGACGACGCGGTGCGTGCCCTCGACGAGCGATCGCGCGAGGCCATCGAATCCCTGACGACCAGCCTGGCCCGCCAGGTTGCCGACTTCCTCTACGAGTGCGACAGCGACGTCCTGCGGGCGGCGGCACTCGACGTGTCTGAAAGCGAGTACCGGCGGTTCCTCACGGGGCATGCCCGGCCCTTGTACGAGCACGGGCGTTATGTGCCTTCCGCCGATGGCAAGGGCTGGGTTCCCGAAGCGCAGGCCGCCGCGGAAAATCCGGTGCGGCAGCCGCTGCCGGACAACGCGCGGAATTTCCACAGCCGGGTACCCGAGGATTTCGGGCATCGCGTGCTGACTCCGCTGTTCCTTGAAATGACCTTCGTCGATCTCCAGGGGATGGAAAAGCTCAAGGTGCAGCAGGGCGAGCTGTTGCCGCGGGGTTTGCGTGATGTCAGCCGTCGGGAGAATACCTACGTCAAGGCGGAGACCTACTGGCCGGAGTTGCAGAAGCTCAAGGCGGGCGAGGTCTACGTGTCCGAGGTGATCGGCCCGTACGTGCGCACCGACTGGATTGGCCCGTACACCAAGGCCCGCGCGGAGGAACTCGGCAAGCCGTTTGCCCCGGAGGCCTCGGGTTACGCCGGACTGGAGAATCCCGTCGGCCAGCGCTTTCGCGGCATCGTTCGCTGGGCGACGCCGGTCGAGCGAGAGGGCAAGATCATCGGCTACGTGACGCTGGCGCTCGATCACGCGCACCTGATGGCGTTTACCGACGGCGTCCGGCCGACGCCGGAGCGTTTCGCCCCGATCGCCGATCCGGCCTCCGGCAACTATGCCTTCATCTGGGATTACAAGAGCCGTTCGATCTCGCATCCTCGCGACTATTTCATTGCCGGCTACGATCCCGAAACCGGCGAGCCGGCCGTGCCCTGGATGGATGAGGAACTCTGGACCGAATGGAAGGCCAGCGGCAAGTCGTGGCAGGCGTTTTCCGGCGGGGTGCCGCCGTTCCGCGACCAGTCGCTGAAGCGCAAGCCGTCGCCGGAGTCGAGCACGTCCGGCAGCGTCGGGCTGGACTGCCGTTACCTCAATCATTCGCCGCAATGCCACGGCTGGGATGCCTTGACCGAACACGGCGGTTCCGGCTCGTTCGTGATCTTTTTCTCCGGCCTGTGGAAACTCACCACGGCGGCGGCGATCCCGTATTACACCGGACAGTACGGCGCGAGCAAGCGCGGCTTCGGCTACGTGACGATCGGCGCCAACGTCGATGATTTCCACAAGGCGGCGACCGAGTCCGGCAAGCGCATCGATGCGCTGATCACGGCGGCCGACGAAAAGCTCCATCTGGAACGCGAAGGGATGTTGGCAGCGATCGCCGACCATCTCGCCTCGACGGCGTTCGGTCTGGCAGCGTCGACGGCAGTGATGATCGTTCTGGTGATCGTCATCGCCATCTGGATGGCCAGTGTGCTGACCCGGCGGATTACCCAGATGAGCGGTGGTATCCGCCGCTTCCAGGAGGGCGATCTGGCCTACCGGCTCGACGTCAATGGACAGGACGAAATGGCGGACCTGGGGCGTTCATTCAATCTCATGGCGGACGATGTCCAGCATTCGTTCAGCCGCCTCGACGAAGCCCGGCGCGCGGCGGAGTCGGCCAACCGGCTGAAGAGCGAGTTCCTCGCCAGCATGTCGCATGAGTTGCGGACGCCGCTCAACGGCATCCTCGGTTTCTCCGAACTGCTGGAATCGGAGTTGTCCGATCCGGTGCAGCGCGAGTATGCGCAGACCATCCGCGTCAGTGGCTCGCACCTGCTGGCGCTGGTGACCGATGTGCTCGATCTGGCCAAGATCGAGGCGGGGAGGATGACCTTCAATCTGGGGCTAATCGATCTGCCCGATTTGTTGCGCGAGGTGCTGAGCATTCAGTCGGCGCATGCGCGCAAGAAAGGGCTGGCGCTCGAACTGGTCGAAGAGGCGCTGCCCGCGTCGGTCTACGCCGACGGGATGCGCTTGCGCCAGATCATGTTCAACCTGACCGGGAACGCCCTGAAATTCACCGCGCAGGGTAGCGTCACCGTGCGGGCTCGATCGGAAGTGATCGATGGACGCGATTTCGTGCGCATCGAGGTCGAGGATACGGGCATCGGCATCCGTCCCGAGGAGCAGCAGATCATCTTCGAGAAATTCCGCCAGAGCGAGTCCTTCTCCACCCGCAGTCACGAAGGCAGCGGACTCGGGCTGGCATTGGCCAAGCAGCTCGCCGAGCACATGGGCGGGCGGATCGGAGTGAGCTCGACGCCGGGCGTCGGCTCGGTATTCTTCGTTCTCCTGCCGGCGCACAACGGCGTGGACTGAGGCGAGGAAATGCGCATGGTCAGAGAAAGGCTGGCGCTGGTTGTCGATGACGTGCCGGTCAACCGCCAGCTGGCCGCCGCGTATCTGGCCCGCCTCGGCTGGGAGGTCGAGCAGGCTGACGGTGGCAAGGCGGCGCTCGACTGGCTCGCCCGCAATCCGGCGGTTCGTCTGGTTCTGCTCGACATCGGCATGCCCGACCTCGACGGCGAGGCGGTTTGTCGCGAGATACGCTGCAAACTGGCGTTTGCCGGACTGGCCGTCGTCGCCTACACGGCGCATGCCTTGCCCGCCGATGTCGAGCGGTTCCTCGCCGGCGGCTTCGATGCGGTGCTGATCAAACCGGTGTCGCTGCAAATGGTGCGCGATGTGATCGCGCGGCTTCTCCCCGGCTGACCCCGGGGCTTTTCGCAATTTCTGACAAGACGGAGCGAGTCATGAAGGTAGGTTTTATCGGCTTGGGGATCATGGGGCGACCGATGGCGCTCAACGTGATGAAGGGTGGGCATTCGTTGAAGGTCTGGGCGCGGCGTCCGGAATCGGTGCGGCCGCTGATGGATGCGGGCGCGCAGGTAGTCGATACCCCGGCAGAGCTGGCGGGCAGCGTGGATGTTCTCGTCACCATGGTCGCCGACGCGCCGGACGTTCAAGCCGTCATGCTCGGCGAACAGGGCGTCGCGTCGGGCGCCCGCCTGGGGCTCGTGGCGGTGGATATGAGCACCATCCTGCCGGCCGCGGCGCGGCGTGTCGGGGCTGAGTTACAAACGCATGGCGTCGAATTTCTCGACGCGCCGGTGTCCGGCGGCGAGCCCGGGGCGATTGCCGGGACGCTGTCGATCATGGTCGGCGGTTCCGAGGCCGCCTTCGCGAAGGCCCGGCCGGTGCTGGAGAGCATGGGCAAGAATATCGTCCATGTCGGCTTCTCGGGCGCAGGACAGGTTGCCAAGGCGGCCAACCAGATCCTCACCGGCGTCGGCGTTCTGGCCGTGGCCGAGGCACTCAATTTCGCCCGCTGCAACGGCGCCGATCCGGCCAAGGTGCGCGAGGCGATGCTGGGCGGCTCGGCCGCGTCGAAAGTTCTGGAAAATCACGGTCAGCGCATGCTCGACCGCAATTTCACGCCGGGATTCAAGTCGTGGATGCACCAGAAGGACATGAACATCGTCATGCAATGTGCGCATGAGCGGGGCATCGCTTCGCCCGCGGCGGCGGTGGCGGCGCAGATGTTCAACGCCATGGTCGGCTCGGGCCTCGGCGAGGCAGATTCCGTGGCCATGCTGCAGTTGCTGGAAGGATTGTCCGGCGGATCGTCGCTATCCTGAGCGCCGGCGCAACGGCTCGAGCAAGTGCCCGAGTCCGTTGTGGTCGATTTCGTGCATCAGGGCGAGCAGTCGGCCGAGTTCGCCGCGCGGGAAGCCCTCGCGGGCGAACCAGTTCAGATAATTGCCGGGAAGGTCGGCGATCCGCCGCCCCTTGTACTTGCCGAACGGCATCGATACGGTGAAAAGCCGGGCGAGATTATCCGGCGACAGGCCGTCCGGTGAGTCCGTCACGGTTTACTTTTTTCGCGTTATCTCGTCGACGGCACGGCGCATCTCGGCGTCCAATATGCCGGTGTCCGTGCCGTAGCAGCGGCCGACGTTGATCTCCTCGATCACGGAATCGTCATCGATCGGGAAATTGGCGCGTGTCGTATCGAAATGCTGCGCTTTCCAGCGCGCCAGCATCAGTTCGTCGTCCCGTAGTCCCGTGGCCATGCCTGCCGGCACGACTGCGCCGTGTTCGATCAAGACCTTGACAACGTCACTCCGCCCGGCGCGGATCGCCATCGACAGCGGTGAAGTGGGCAGGCTGTTGTCGTCGAAATTGATCTTCGCGCCGCGAATCGCCAGTTCGCGTACGATCTCGGCATGGCCCATGAAGCAGGCGATGGCCAGCGGCAGACCGGGGTCGCCCTTGCCGTCATCGAGTTCAAGCTGGGCGCCAGACTCAAGCGCCGCGACGACTTCCGAGAGCCGACCTGTCCTGATGGCCTTGACCAGGTCCGGAGGGGTGTCCACTGCGTATCTCCCAAGGGGTTACTGCATTTGCGCAGCGAATTCTATCATCTGACCTTGGTGATGGTTCTGCGTCGCTTCATGCCAGCGCTGCGTTGATCTGCATCGCGACCGCCTCGGCGACGCGGATGCCGTCGATACCCGCCGAGAGAATGCCACCGGCGTAGCCGGCACCTTCTCCGGCCGGATACAGGCCTTTGACGTTGAGACTCTGCAGGTCGTCACCGCGGGTGAGGCGCAGCGGCGACGAGGTGCGGGTCTCGACGCCGGTCAGCACGGCGTCCGGCAGGGCGAAGCCGCGGATCTGGCGGTCGAATGCCGGGATCGCTTCGCGGATCGCGGCGATGGCGAAATCGGGCAGGGCGGTGGCGAGGTCGGTCAGATGCACGCCGGGCTGGTAGGAGGGCGTGACCGAACCGAGCTGCGAGGAGGCGCGTCCGGCGAGAAAGTCGCCGACGAGCTGCCCAGGCGCCTCGTAGGTGCCGCCGCCAAGTTCGAAAGCGTGGGTTTCGAGCCTGCGCTGGAGGTCGATGCCGGCGAGCGGGTTGTCGGTGCCGCCGAAATCCTCTGGGGTGATATTGACGACGAGGCCCGCGTTGGCGTTACGTTCGGCGCGGGAATACTGGCTCATGCCGTTGGTTACCACGCAATGGGGTTCCGAGGTGGCGGCGACAACCTGTCCGCCCGGGCACATGCAGAAGCTGTAGACGGCGCGGCCGTTGCTGGCGTGGTAGACGAGCTTGTAGTCGGCGGCGCCGAGCAGCGGGTTGCCGGCGTTCGGGCCGTGCCGGGCCTTGTCGATCAGCGTCTGCGGGTGCTCGATGCGGAAACCGACGGCGAATGCCTTGGCTTCCATGAAGACGCCGGCGGCGTGCAGCATGGCGAAGGTGTCGCGCGCGCTGTGGCCGAGTGCCAGCACGACGTGCTCGGCGGCGATGCGTTCGCCGTCGGCGAGCGTGACGCCGCGGACATGGCCTTCTTCGATCTGCAGGCCGGTCACGCGGCTCTGGAAGCGGATCTCGCCGCCGAGGGCGATGATCTCCGCCCGCATCCGCTCGACCATGCTGACCAGGCGGAAGGTGCCGATGTGCGGATGCGCGAGGTAGAGGATTTCCTCCGGTGCGCCGGCCTTGACGAACTCGGTCAGTACCTTGCGCCCGAGGAAGCGCGGGTCCTTGACCTGGCTGTACAGCTTGCCGTCGGAAAAGGTGCCGGCGCCGCCTTCGCCGAACTGTACGTTCGATTCAGGGTCGAGCCGGTTTTCGCGCCACAGCTTCCAGGTGTCCCTGGTGCGTTCGCGCACGGCCTTGCCGCGCTCCAGCACCAGTGGACGATAGCCCATCTGCGCCAGCAGCAACGCGGCGAAGATTCCCGCCGGGCCGAAGCCGACGACCACCGGGCGGGTCTGCAGGTTTTCCGGGGCTCTTGCGACGAAGTGGTAGCTCGCGTCCGGCGAGGGCCCGACCTTGGGATCGTCGGCGAATTTCGCCAGCAGGCGGGGTTCGTCGCCCCCCTCGCCCCCCACCTCGACGTCGACGTTGTAGATGAACGTCGGCGCGTTCTTCTTGCGCGCATCGTGGCTGCGTTTGAAGACGGTGAGCCGCCGGATGGCGGTGACGGCAATGCCGAGACGCTGCGCCGCGGCGGCGGTGAGGGCTTCCGGTGGGTGGTCGAGCGGCAGGCGAAGTTCGTTGATGCGGATCATGGAGTTCCGCTCTGTTGCCCGTAGGTGGCGAATTTTGTCAACACCGTGGCCATTTCGGCGTCATCGAGCAGTACCGGCTGGCCGAGCTGGCAGGCACGCCAGTATTGCTCGCAGAGGCTTTCGAATTCGACGGCGAGGGCGAACATCTGTTCCAGCGTTTTGCCGAATACCAGCGAGCCGTGGTTGGCCAGGAGGCAGGCGCAACGTCCTTCAAGCGCCATCAGCGCGTGGTCGGACAGTTCCTGCGTGCCGAAGGTGGCGTATTCGGCGCAGCGGATCGAGTCGCCGCCGAAACGGGCGATCATGTAGTGGAAAGCCGGAACGTCGCGGCGCAGGCAGGCCAGGCTGGTGGCGAACGGCGCGTGCGCATGCAGGATCGCCCCGGCTTCCGGGCGGCTGACGTAGATATCGTGGTGGAAGCGCCACTCGGTCGACGGCTTGCGGCGACCGTCGGAGGTGCCGTCGAGGCGCATGAAGACGAGATCCTCGGGCACGAGCACATCGTAGTCCATGCCGCTCGGGGTGATCAGGTAGCCGTCGACGCCGTTCTGGCGGGTGCGCACGCTCAGGTTGCCGGCGGCCCCGCGGTTGAGGTTGGCGGGCCCCATGCGGCGGGCGGTTTCGATCAGCAGGCGGCGCGTTTCAGGCATGGCTGTCCTCCGGGTAAAGTGTGCGCAATCCGTCGCCCGACGCCGGGCAGTGACCGCGTTCGGTGATGATCGCGCTGACCAGCCGCGCCGGGGTGACGTCGAAGGCCGGATTGGCGACGGCCGAGTCCGCCGGGATCTGGCGAACCGAGCCCGGCAAACCGGCCGTATCGACACCGTGGGCGACGCGAAGTTCGTCGCCGCTGCGTTCCTCGATCGGGATGGCGTCGCCGTAGGCGCAGGCGAAATCAATGGTGGACCGCGGTGCGGCGACGTAGAACGGCACGCCGGCTTCGCGCGCGGCCAGCGCTTTCAGATAGGTGCCGATCTTGTTGGCCACGTCGCCGTTGGCCGCAATGCGGTCGGCGCCGACGATCACCGCGTCGACGTCGCCGCGTGCGAGGAGCAGCCCCGCCGCGTTGTCGGCGATCAGCGTGAAGGGGACGCCATGGTGTTTGAGTTCCCAAGCCGTCAGCAGGCCCTGGTTGCGCGGGCGAGTCTCGGAGACCCAGACGCGCACCTCAATGCCTTTGTCGAAGGCCGCATAGATCGGCGCCAGTGCGGTGCCGTAGTCGACCGTGGCCAGCCAGCCGGCGTTGCAGTGGGTCATCAGGTCGAGCCGGCCGCGCTTTTCCGCCAGCGGGCGCAGCAAGGCCAGCCCGTGTTCGCCGATGCGCCGGCATTGCTCGGCATCCTCCTCGGCGATCGCCGAGGCCTCGTGCCAGGCGGTCTCGGCGCGCGAACCGGCGGGCAGCTCAGAAAGGCGCGACTGCATGCGCGCCAGCGCCCAGCGCAGGTTGACTGCCGTCGGGCGGGTGGCGGCCAGCGTGGTGATGGCGGTGTTCAGCGTGGCGTCATCGTCGCTGCGTGCGAGCGCCAGCGCCAGCCCGTAGGCCGCGGTGACGCCGATCAGCGGCGCGCCGCGCACCTGCATGCTGCGAATGGCGTGGGCGGCATCTTCGAGGCTGGCCAGGCGGATTTCGCGATACGCGTGCGGCAGCGCCGTCTGGTCGATGATGACGACAGAACAGTGGTCGGGGTCGGGGCGGATGGTCCGCGTGGGAACGTTGTTGACTTTCATTATTGCAGACGGTCAGCCGGCAGCGAGGGTACGCCGCTCGGCTTCAATTTTGGCCATGAAGCGCTGGATCAGGGTTTCCGTGGAGGGCGGCAGGTCGATGAAGCGACATCCCATGTGCCACAGCGGTTTGCCGGTGCGGCTTTCCACGAGGGTTAGGTAACGCACTTCGAGTGTGCAATGGATCATGCCGCTTTCGCGCAGATCGATCCAGCAATTTTCCAGCTTTTCCAACTGCTCGTACTTGAGCGTGTTTGGGGTCAGGATGCCGATGCCGCCGACGGAAATGTCATGCAGCGGCAGGAGTTCTTCCTTCGGCGTGCCACGCCGGGCGCGGCAGGTGAAAGGCTTGGTGCTTGGCAACTGAAGGCGGAAAACCTCTCTCCGTTGCAGGCGCAGTAGATGGGTCGGGATCGGTGCGACGAATGTTGCCTCCCCGTCGAGCTTTGTTTCGCGGCATCCTTTGGCCGAGAATTGAATCCGGACACCGTCGACGAGTGTTGTAAACGTGCAGCTTTCGGCCTTGAGGAAGGCCTGATTGATGTCGTTACCGCCACCGATGTCGAAGTAGAACAGCCCATCCTTGACCGAAATGTCCAGCAGGACGGTCAGGAAACTTTGCCGCCCCTCCTGGAAAATGACCGAAATGCGGTTGCCGCGCTTGACTAGACCCTTGATCAGAAATGCGATCTCGTGCGGGCTGGTCAATGTACAGCGTTCGATTTCCTCGTCGGAATAGATGTTGTCCATGATGCGTGAGGCTTGTGTTTGCAGGCAGGGCGTTGAATTTTTGCGCAATGGTAAAGGTGATGTGGCGATTGCGCTAGGGCGATGGGCGGAAAACGTAAGCTGTTCGTGGCATTTCTTGCCACCCCCGGCGGCTGGTCGTAGAGTAGCGTTCGTCATTCTTCCTTTGTGGGATAGCCAATTATCATGATTTCTTCCCCCGTTGCCATCGATTCGAAGCTGCCCTGGGTGGGTACGACGATCTTCACCGTGATGTCGAAGCTGGCTACCGACTGCGGGGCGATCAATCTGTCGCAAGGGTTCCCGGACTTTCAGGCCGAGCCGGCCCTGTTCGAAGCGACCCTGCGCGCCATGAGCGAAGGGCGCAACCAGTACCCGCCGATGGCCGGCATGCCGGAACTGCGCGCGGCGATCGTCGGCAAGGTCGACTCGCTGTACGGCATGCGCTACGACGCGGATCAGGAGATCACCGTCACCGCCGGGGCGACGCAGGCGCTGTTCACGGCCATCGCGGCGTTTGTGCGCAGCGGCGACGAAGTCATCGTCTTCGCGCCGTTCTACGACAGCTACGTGCCGTCGATCGAAACCGTCGGCGGGCGGGCGGTCTATGCGCAGCTGAAATTCCCCGACTACAAGCCGGACTGGGAGCAGGTCCGCGCGCTGATTACCCCGCGCACCCGGATGATCATCATCAACTCCCCGAACAATCCGACCGGCAGCCTGCTCGACGCCGCCGATCTGGACGCACTGGCCGAGCTGACGCGCAATACCGACATCGTGGTGCTCTCCGACGAAGTGTACGAACACATCGTTTACGACGGCGTGCGTCACGCCAGCGTGGCCGCGCATCCGCAGCTGTCGACGCGCAGCATCGTCGTTTCCTCGTTCGGCAAGACCTACCACATTACCGGCTGGAAGATCGGCTACGTGCTGGCCGCGGCGGCGCTGATGACCGAATTCCGCAAGGTGCATCAGTTCAACGTGTTCACGGTCAATACACCCTGTCAGCTGGGTATCGCCGAGTACATGCGTGATCCGGCGCGCCATCTCGGGCTGGCCGCGTTCTACCAGCACAAGCGCGACTTCTTCCGCGAGCAGCTGCGCAGCACGAAATTCGAGTTGCTGCCCTGCAGCGGGACCTATTTCCAGTTGGCGCGCTACGACGCGATCTCCGATCTGCCCGACCGCGAGTTTGCGCAGTGGCTGACCCGCGAGGTCGGCGTGGCGGTGATTCCGGTGTCGGTGTTCTATCCCGACGGGCGTGACGACAAGGTGGTCCGCTTCTGTTTCGCCAAGAAGGAGTCGACGCTGGCCGCTGCCGGCGAGCGCCTGCGGCGGTTGTGAGTCTGGTTGGTAGTTGCAATAAGGCAGTACGGGTTGGTTCGTTGATTCAAATTTTATAAGGAGACAGCAATGAGCATGATGAAGGAGTTCAAGGAATTCGCCATGAAAGGCAATGTCATGGACCTGGCCGTTGGCGTGATCATCGGCGGGGCCTTCGGCAAGATCGTCGACTCGGTCGTCAAGGATCTGATCATGCCGCTCGTCTCGGCACTCATGGGCGGCCAACTCGATTTTTCCGGGCTGTTCATTGTCCTGGGCAACGTGCCGCCCGGCACGGCGATGACGCTCGATGCGCTGAAGAAGGCGCAGGTGCCGGTGTTCGCCTACGGCAACTTCATCACCATCCTGGTGAATTTCATCATCCTGGCCTTCATCATCTTCATGATGATCAAGCAGATGAACCGCCTGCGCAAAGCCGAGCCGCCCGCACCGCCGCCTGCCACGCCGGAGGACATCGTTCTGCTGCGCGAGATTCGCGACAGCCTGAAGAAGTAGGCCGCAGGTTTTTCTACGAGCGGGGCGTCGTTGCGGCGCCCCGCTTTTTTGTCCGGTTCAGGAAAAGACGAGCGACCACAGCGCCCGCACTGTCTCGATATTCTTCCGGTACGGTTCGCGCTCGACCTTGGCGCCGCGGATACCGTCGAGACGGAAGGTGTGCTGCATGCGCCGGTATTCGCGGTAGATGGTGCGGACCTGCTCGGCGAGATCCTGCGGGATCAGCCCCAGTTCGCCGGCGATGCGCAACAGGGCGATGTTGCCGAGATTGCCGCACAGGCGCTCGTGCGCGTGGGCGTGACCGAGAATGAGGTACTGGACAATGAACTCGACGTCGACCAGGCCGCCGGGGTCCTGCTTGATGTCGAACAGTTCCTCGCTGTTCGAGGCGTGAGTGTGGAGCATGCGCTGGCGCATGGTCAACACTTCTTCCTTGAGCTTGGTCAGGTCGCGCGGCTGGCGCAGGATCTCGACGCGGATTTCCTCGAAGCGCCGCCCGACATCCGGGGCGCCGGCGCAATGGCGCGCGCGGGTGAGCGCCTGGTGTTCCCAGGCCCAGGCCTTCTGCATCTGGTATTCGCGGAAGGCATCGACCGAGCAGACCAGCAGGCCGGCGTCGCCGTTCGGGCGCAGGCGGAAATCGGTGTCGAACAGCGTCCCGGCGGAGGTCTGGCTCGATAGCCAGGTGCTCATGCGCTGCACCAGACGGGCGTAGATTTCGCCCACGCCGGGCTCCGGGTCATCGTGCAGGAAGACGAGGTCCAGGTCGGAGCCGTAGGCCAGTTCCTTGCCGCCGAGCTTGCCGTAGGCGATGACGGCGAACTTCGGGGGCTGCTCGGGGTGGGGGTGGCGTTCGCGCAGACGGTCCCAGCACAGGTCGAGCGTCGTCTGGACGATGATGTCGGCCAGTTGCGTGAGGTGGTCGGCCAGCCGTTCGACCGTCTGCAGGCCGGCGATGTCCTGCGCGAGGAGTCGGAAAACCTGTGCATGGTGCTCCTCGCGCAGCACGTCCATCTCGCGTTCGGTGTCGCCGGCCTCGCTGGCCAGCCGCGACGCGAGTTCCTGCTTGAAGGCTTCCCAGTCGGTGGCGACGTCGTACAGCCGGGGATCGATCACCTCGTCGAGCAGGATCGGGTGCCGGATGAGATACGTCGCGGCCCAGGCCGAACTGCCGATGATCTCGGCAACTTTCATCAGCGCCTGCGGGTGTTGCTGCAGCAGCGCGAGGTAGGCGCCGCGCCGGCTGATCGTCTCGACCAGGTCGAGGCCGCGCTGCCAGGTCGCGTCGGGCGTTTTGGTCGCCGCCGCCGCCTCGATCAGGCGCGGGCCGATGGCGTCGAGGCGCTCGCGGATCGACGCGGCCAGTTGCTGGTATTTGGCGCTTTGGCGGAACGCGTGCAGCCGTTCCAGCACTGCCTTCGGGTGACGGAAACCGAGGCTGCCGAGGGTTTCCTGCGCGTCGTCGTCTTCCAGTTGTTCGAACCAGATGCCGGCCAGGGCGTGCGTGCCGTCCTCGGGGTCGGAGAAGATCTCCTCGAAATGCCGGGCAACGCGCTGGCGATGGCCTTCCAGCACCTTGGACAGGGCCGGCCAGTCGGCGAAATCCATGGACCGGGCGATTTGCAGCCGTTCGGCGTCGTCGGTCGGAAGCATGTGCGTCTGCGCATCGTTGACGTACTGGAGGCGGTGCTCCAGGCGGCGGAGGAATTCGTAAGCCTCGACCAGTTCCTGTTCGCTGTCGGCCGGGAGCAGGCGCCGTTCGACGAGCAGCGGCAGCACCTTCAGCGTCGGGCGGATCTGCAGCGCCGCGTCGCGGCCGCCGCGGATCAGCTGGAAGACCTGCGCCATGAACTCGATTTCGCGGATGCCGCCCGGGCCGAGCTTGATGTGGTCGACCATGTCCTTGCGCGCGACTTCGCGGCGGATCTGCGCGTGCAGGTCGCGCATGGCGTTGATTGCGCCGAAGTCGAGGTACTTGCGGAAGATGAACGGGCGCGCGATGTGTTCCAGCGCAGCGACCCATTCGGGTTGCAGGTTGTCGCCGGCGTTCATCACCCGCGCCTTGATCCAGGCGTAGCGTTCCCACTCGCGGCCCTGCGCGATGAAGTAGTTCTCCAGCGAGACGATCGAGCCGACCAGCGGCCCGGAATCGCCGTTCGGGCGCAGGCGCATGTCGACGCGGAACACCTGCCCGTCGCCGGTGATCTCGCCGATCGCCGCGATAAGCCGCTTGCCGAGGCGGGTGAAGAAGTCGAAGGCCTCGATGCGTCGCCCGCCGTTCGGCGTGCCGGCCGTCTCGCCGTCCTCCGGGTAGGCGAAGATGTAATCGACGTCGGAGGATACGTTCAGTTCACGCCCGCCGAGCTTGCCCATGCCGATCACCATCAGGCGCTGCGGCCGCCCCTGATGGTCGAGCGGTTCGCCGAACTGGCCGGCGAGCTGACGATGCAGGAAATCGAGCGCATGGTTGGTGGTGATGTCGGCCAGCCGGGTCATCGTTTCCACTACTTCGGCCAGCGGCGCCTGGCCGCCGATGTCGCGCACCATCAGCGCGGCCATTACGCGCTGGCGCAGTTGGCGCAGGGTGCGTTTCAGGCTGTCCTCGCTGTCGATGGCGGCCCCGGCGAGGAAGTCGCACATGGCCTCGGCGCTCAATGGTGCATCGGCGTGCGCGGCCACCCAGTCGACGATTTCAGGGCGGGCGGAGAGCAGTTGCCGCAGGAAGCGGCTGTGGGTCAGTGCCGGCTGCCAGCCGTTCGGGTAAGCAGGGTCGTGCGGATCGCTCATCTTTATTCAGCCTATTCAGCCGTATGCCAAGGGGCCGTCGGGGCACGCCAAAGGCGGTTGGAGGTCAAAGCCATTACAATTGCGGCTCCGACGAGTTGACAGGTGCGCATCATTCTAGTGACGTTTCCCGAAATCAGGCAAAGCTTTCCGCGCGTGGCCATTCCATGAGGCCTGGAAACGATTTTCGTGCGGCGCTGTACCACCGCTTTCACTGGCTGCTGCCACTCGTGACACATCCATGGGCGCGGCGGTCAGTGCGGCTGGTCGCATGGTCGTGCGTGGCGGCCTATTTCGCCCTGCTCGCGACGATCCTTGCGCTGCGCTACGTGGTCCTGCCGCAGATCGAAACCTATCGCCCGACGATCGAACGCCTGGTCGGCGAAGGGCTCGGGCTGCAGGTCAGCATCGGGCGGGTCGAGGCCAGCTGGGCGGGCATCAATCCCGACCTGACACTCTACGACGTGCGGGTTGCCGATGCGGAGAATCGCCCGGCCTTGGCGTTCTCACGTGTCGAAGCGATCCTCTCGTGGTGGTCGGTCCCGGCCGCGGACCTGCGCTTGCGCGTGCTGCGTATCGACGAGCCGACCCTGCATCTCCGTCGCGATGCGAACGGCGCGTATTTTGTCGCCGGGATTCCGCTCGGTGAATCCGGCGAGGAGAGCGGCATGTCGTCCTGGGTGCTGGAGCAGCGACGCATCCGCATCCGCGGCGCGACGCTGGTCTGGGAGGACGAACTGCGCGGCGCGCCGGCGCTGGTGCTTGAAGACGTCAATCTCGCGCTCGATAACGATGGTTCGCGGCACCGCTTCGGGCTGACCGCCCTGCCGCCGGGCGAACTGGCTTCACGCATCGATGTGCGCGGTGATTTTCGCGGGCGCGATTTCGCCGCGCTGACCGAATGGACGGGCCAGGCCTTCGCCGAGGTCGAGTACGCCGACCTCGCGGTCTGGAACCGCTGGGTTGACTACCCCGTGACCCTGCCGCACGGACACGGGGCGGTTCGCGCCTGGACGACACTGGCTGGCGGCGTGGTGCGCGAGGCCACGGCGGACCTGGCGCTGGAGGACGTTCGCCTGCAGCTCCGCCCCGATCTCCCGGTGCTCGATGTCGACCGGTTGGCCGGGCGGTTGAGCCTGCGTCTCCCCGACAAGGGGACGGGCCTGGCCGTCAGCGGGCGGCGTATCAGCCTGGAAACGCAAGCTTCTTCGTCCGCCGCACGCGACACGGGGGGGGCGATCCGCATCGAGCCCACCGATTTTCAGGCCGACTGGCAGCGGGAGAACGACAGCCGCACCGCCCTCGGCAACGTCACTATCTCCCGTGTCGATCTCGGTGTGCTGGCGCGACTCGCGGCGTTCATGCCGCTGGATGCCGAGTCTCGCCAGATGCTCACCGATTATGCGCCGGGCGGCCAGATCAGCGGCTTGAACGCACGCTGGCGCGGCGATGCCGAGCGCTTGCAGAGCTATTCGCTGAAAGCCGGCGTACGCGATCTCGGGATGAAGGCGCGCGGCTATTTTCCCGGGTTTTCGGGGATCACCGGCACGCTGGAAGCGGATGAGAAGGGCGGGCGGCTCGAGTTGAACAGCGGCACCTCGTCGATCGATTTGCCGACGGTTTTCCCCGAATCGCTGACCCGTCTCGACTCGCTGGTGGTCAACGCCGGCTGGACGATCGACGACAAAGGGGTTGCGGTCGACCTGCTCAAGGCCGAATTCAACACGCCGGAGGCGGCGGGGTCGGCGCGAGGAACGTACCGCACGACGGCCGACGGCCCCGGCGTGATCGACCTGACCGCCGCGTTGACCCGTGCCGATGCACGCGCCGTGTGGCGCTACATGCCGCACGTGGTCGGGGCGGGCGCACGCCATTGGCTGCGCGACTCGTTGATCTCCGGCAAGGCTACCGAGGCGAAGCTGACGCTGAAAGGTGACCTGAAGGACTTCCCCTTCCTCGACAAGCGGCTCGGTCAGTTTCTGGTGACGGTCAAGGCGCAGGACACGGTGATCGACTACGCCAAGGGCTGGCCGCGCATCGAAGGGATCGACGGGGATCTGCGCTTCGAAGGCAACGGCATGGTCGTCGATGCGCGCAAAGGGCGGATCTTCGGCGCCAAGCTCTCCAAAACGCACGTCGTCATCCCCGATTTCGATGCGCCGGTGTCGACGCTGAAAGTCAAGGGCGAGGCGGACGGGCCGACGACGGAATTCCTGAAATTCATCGACCAGAGTCCGGTGGCCGAGCGGATCGACCGCTTTACTGAAGGGATGCAGGCACGCGGCAACGGCCACCTCGATATCGAGCTGATGATTCCGCTCGACGAGCAGCATCTCGATGAGTCACGGGTGAAGGGCGCCTATCGGCTGATCGGCAACGAGGTGCTGGTCGATACGGCACTGCCGCCATTGCGGCAGGTCAATGGCAGCATCCGCTTCTCGGGGAGCGACCTGAACGTGCCGGAAATCACCGGCCAGTTGTTCGGCGGTCCGCTGAAGATCCAGGGTGGGCTGCAAAAGGACGGGCGGGTGCTGATCACGGTCAATGGCTCTGCGGATATTGCCCAGTTGCGCAAGCAGGGCGCGTCGCCCTGGCTGGACCGTCTGTCCGGGGCTGCCGCCTATCGCGGCGAAATCCGCATCAACAAGCGCAACGCCGATCTGGCCATCGAATCGGATCTTGCCGGGCTGGCATCGACCTTGCCGGAACCGTTCGCCAAGGCCGCCGGCGAAGCGTTGCCGCTGCGTTTCGAAAAGCGCTTGCTGGCGCAAGCCAACAGCGGGGATGCGACGGTGCGTGACCAGATCAGCGCGTCGCTCGGCTCGAACACCTCGATGCAACTGATTCGACGCAAGACGCCCGAAGGTTTCGTCGCCGAAAGAGGTGGGGTTGCGATTGGCCGGCCGCTTCAGCTTCCAGAGAAAGGCGTCAGTGTCGGCCTGACGGCCAATCGCCTCGACCTGGATGCGTGGCAGGCGTTGTTTGAGTCAGGCAGCGAGGGGCAAGGCGACGGTTCAGCGACTTTCGTGCCCGATGCGGTGGCCGTGCAGGCCGGCGAGCTGATCATGCGCGGGATGCCGTGGAACGACGTCGATCTGACCGCGACGCGCTCGCCGCGGCAATGGCGCATCGGCCTGAATTCGCGGCAAGCCGCCGGGGAGATCGTCTGGGACAGCAATGGCGGCGAGGGGGCTGGTCGCTTGGTCGCCCGACTGAGCCGGCTGGCCCTTGCGCGGTCCACCGCTCAACCCGCCGCGAAGCCCGCTGAACCCACGCGCAAGTTGCCGGCGCTGGACATCGTCGCCGACGATTTCTCGGTCCGCCAGTTGCGCTTCGGCCGCCTCGAACTGCGCGCCAGCAACGACGGCGGGGTATGGAACCTGCGCCGGATCAGCACCTCGAATCCGCACGGCACGTTCACCGGCCAGGGAGCATGGCAGCGCAGCGGCGGCCCCGGCAGGACGCAACTCGATTTCAGGATGGACAGCAGCGATGTGGGCGAACTGCTCGGCCGCCTCGGCTATCCCGGCACCGTGCGGTCCGGTACCGCGCGTCTGGACGGAAAACTGGCCTGGAGCGGCGGGCCGACGGATATCGATTTCGCCTCGCTGAACGGCGACCTGAACCTCGAAGCCGCCAAGGGGCAGTTCCTCAAGCTCGATCCGGGGGCCGCCGGCAAGCTGCTCGGACTGATCAGCCTGCAGAACCTGCCGCGGCGGATCACCCTCGATTTCAAGGACGTCTTCAGCGCGGGCTTCGCTTTCGACAGCATTGCCGGGAAGATGGCCGTGCAGAAGGGGGTGATGCGCACGGAGCAACTGCAAATCGACGGACCGTCGGCGCGGGTCGTCATGCGCGGCGAGGTGGATCTGAAGCGCGAGACGCAGCGCCTGAACGTCAACGTTCTTCCCGAAGTCGGCGAGACGGCGGCGCTCGGCGTGGCCATCGTCAATCCGGCTGCCGGCGCGGCGACCTGGCTGGCGAGCAAGCTCTTGAAGAATCCGCTGGGCAACGTGTTCGGCTACACCTACCGGATCACCGGCACGTGGGATGATCCCAAGGTCGAGAAGCTGTCTTCGGCGGCGGCGGCGACGAGCGAGGGAACGCCCGCTCAGCCGGCAACGCCTCAACCTCCTGGAGGGCCTGCACCATGAGCAAGAACGACGAAACCGTTTCGCCCGAACTGAAGAATGCCCGGGTCGCCGCGATCCAGATGATCTCGACCACCCGCGTCGAAGACAACCTGCGAACGGCCGGCGCCCTGATTGCCGCAGCCGTGGATCAGGGCGCCGACCTCGTGGCCTTGCCCGAGTATTTTCCGATCATGGGCCGGCGCGACGCGGACAAGATCGCCGTGCGCGAGGCCGACGGCAACGGGCCGATCCAGGATTTCCTCGCCGAAACGGCGAGCAAGCACGGGGTCTGGGTCGTCGGCGGCTCACTGCCTCTGGTGGCCAGCGTCGATGACAAGGTGCTGAACACCTGCCTGGTGTTCAACCCGCAGGGGGCGCGGGTGGCGCGCTACGACAAGATCCACCTGTTCGGCTTCCAGAAGGGCGAGGAGCGCTACAACGAAAGCGCGACGATCGAGCCCGGTCGCCGGCCGGTAACCTTCGATACGCCTTTTGCTCGCATTGGACTGTCGATCTGCTACGACCTGCGCTTCCCCGAACTCTTCCGCGCGCTCGGCGAGATCGACCTGCTGGTCCTGCCGGCGGCGTTCACCGAAGTGACCGGGCGCGCCCACTGGGAAATCCTGCTGCGCGCCCGCGCCATCGAAAACCAGTGCTACGTGCTGGCCATCGGCCAGGGCGGCGTGCATGAGAACCGGCGCGAGACGCACGGCAACAGCATGCTGATCGACCCGTGGGGCGAGGTGCTCGCGCGCCGCGACAAGGGCGAGGGCGTCATCATCGGCGAACTCGATCACGCCCGCATTGCCGAAGTGCGTAGCAGCCTGCCGGCGCTGACACATCGGGTACTGTAATCGGGTGCTGTAAATGATTTTTGAACTGGAAACCACATGACCGCGAAATCGCCATCCCTGCTCGTGCAGGCCAAGAAAACCCTGCTGACCCCGTTCGGCCTGGACGTGTCCGACCTGACCAAGGTCATCGGCCGGATCATGAGCCACGACGTCGATTACTCCGACCTGTATTTCCAGTACAGCCGGAGCGAGGCCTGGAGCCTGGAGGAAGGCATCGTCAAGTCGGGTAGCTTCAACATCGACGAGGGTGTCGGCGTGCGCGCGGTCAGCGGCGAGAAGACCGCCTTCGCCTATTCTGACGACATCAGCCTGCCGGCCCTGGGCGACGCCGCATCGGCGGTGCGGGCGATCGCCGCGGTTGGCCAGCAACGACGGGTGCGCGCTGGCGCGCTGAAGGAACTCAAGGCGGCGCATTCGCTCTACGTGCCGCACGACCCGCTGGCCTCGCTCGACGCAACCGCCAAGGTGCGCCTGCTCGAACGTCTGGAAACCTTCGCCCGCGCCGAGGACTCGCGCGTGACGCAGGTCATGGCGCACCTTGCCGGCGAGTACGAGGTCGTCCTCGTCGCCGGCAGCGACGGGCGCCTCGCCGCCGACATCCGGCCGCTGGTGCGCGTGTCGATGACGGTGATCGTCGAAGGCGCCGGCGGCAAGCGCGAACAGGGCGCCTCGGGCGGCGGCGGACGGACCGACTACGGCTTTTTCACCGACGAGGTGCTGCGCGAGTATGCGCGGCAGGCGGTGCATCAGGCCGTGACCAATCTCGACGCGCGGCCGGCGCCGGCCGGGCAGATGCCCGTCGTGCTCGGCCCCGGCTGGCCCGGCATCCTGCTGCACGAGGCGGTGGGGCACGGCCTGGAGGGCGATTTCAACCGCAAGGGCAGCTCGACCTTCTCGGGTCAGATCGGCAAGCGCGTCGCTTCCAGGGGCGTTACGGTTGTCGACGACGGGACGATCCCCGGCCGGCGCGGTTCGCTGAACATCGACGACGAAGGCAACCCGACGCAGCGCACCGTCCTGATCGAGGACGGCATCCTCCGCGGCTACATGCAGGACAGCCTCAACGCCCGCCTGATGGGCGTGCCGGTCACCGGCAACGCCCGCCGCGAATCGTTCGCCCACCTGCCGCTGCCGCGCATGACCAACACCACGATGATGAACGGCGACAAGAGCGTCGAGGAGATCATCAAGTCGGTGAAGAAGGGCATCTACGCGGTCAATTTCGGCGGTGGCCAGGTCGACATCACCAGCGGCAAGTTCGTCTTCTCGATGTCCGAGGCGTACATGATCGAGAACGGCAAGGTAACCTACCCGGTGAAGGGCGCCACACTGATCGGCAACGGCCCGGAGGCGATGAAGAAGGTGAAGATGATCGGCAACGATCTGGCGCTCGACCCGGGCGTCGGCATGTGCGGCAAGGACGGGCAGAGTGTGCCGGTCGGCGTCGGCCAGCCGACGCTGCGCATCGACGGGCTGACGGTGGGTGGAACCGCGTAAGAGCAAGAATCAGGCAGGGGAGAATCATGACGTTATTCAGCAAAGCGAAGACCGACGACGTACGCATCCGCGAAATCAACGAGGTGGCGCCGCCATCGCACCTGCTGCGCGAGTTTCCGGCCAGTGAGAGGGCCGAGCAAACGACCTTCGAGGCGCGGCAGGCCATCCACCGCATCCTGCACGGCGCCGACGACCGGATGCTGGTGGTGATCGGCCCGTGCTCGGTGCACAACATCGAGGAGGCGATGGACTATGCCCGGCGCCTGCACCTGCAGGTGCCGCGTTTCGCCGACGAACTGCTGATCGTCATGCGCGTGTATTTCGAGAAGCCGCGTACCACGGTTGGCTGGAAAGGGCTGATCAACGACCCGCGCCTGGACAACAGCTTCCGCATCAACGAGGGTCTGCGCATGGCGCGCGCTCTGCTCGTCGAGATCGCCGACATGGGGCTGCCCTGCGGCACCGAATTCCTCGATACCATCACGCCGCAATACACCGCCGACCTGATCGCCTGGGGCGCCATCGGCGCGCGCACCACCGAATCGCAGGTGCACCGCGAGCTTGCTTCCGGCCTGTCGTGTCCGGTCGGCTTCAAGAACGGTACCGACGGCAACGTGCGCATCGCCATCGACGCCATCCGCGCCGCCCAGTCGCCGCACCACTTCCTCTCGGTGACCAAGGGCGGCCATTCGGCCATCGTCTCGACCAGCGGCAACGAGGATTGCCACGTCATCCTGCGCGGCGGCAAGGCGCCCAACTACGACGCCGCAAACGTCGACGCCGCCGCCCGCGAGATCGCCTCGGCGGCACTGGCTGCGCGGTTGATGATCGACTTCTCGCATGCCAACAGCCAGCGCGATTTCCGCCGCCAGCTCGACGTGGCGCGCGACGTGGCCGCGCAACTCGCCGGCGGCGAGGACCGCATCATGGGCGCGATGATCGAATCGCACCTCGTCGAAGGCCGCCAGAACCTCGAACCGGGCAAGCCGCTGGAACGCGGCCAGAGCATCACCGACGCCTGCCTCGGTTGGGACGATTCGGTGACCTTGCTGGAGATTCTTGCCGAGGGTGTGCGTCAGCGTCGGCTGGCGGTGGCGGCGCGCTGACGCCTGACCTGGACGGCAGGTGGAAGGGGGAGAATGCGTCGCGTCAGGATTCCAAAGACTCACATATTGTGAGGCCCAACGCAGAATTCGGCCTCTGGTTCATGAGGGCTCTATGCCGCCTGCAAAAGGAACTCGACTTTCACGGCCTCAAACGGAAAGACGATCTGGCCATCCTCTGTGCGGTCAAGAATGCCCGCGTTTAGCAGTGCCGTTACGTCGCCGTGAACAGCCTTCACGTCTCGGCCAACGCGACGGGCTGCTTCACGAATTGACACGGGACCGGCACCACACAATACCTTCAGTAGCTCCCACCGCTTTTCTGTAAGTACCTTCCAGAGCAGCTCCGGAGTAGCAAAGCTAATATGGGCGGACCGTTGCGGTTTGCCCGTTTTCCAAGCTTGGGTGAAGTCCGCCATCGCGTCAGAAGGCGAGCGGACGTCAAGAGTTACGGTTTTCATCGTTCCACCTCTCAATGTCACGTTGGAAGTCGGCTATCAATTGCTCCGGGGTCGTGAAGGTGTAGGTGCTTTCAATTCCGCCAACATGACGATGATCGCCTTTCCCAACCTCATTGTCGTAACGGAGAACGCATTCGCCACGAACTACGTAGGCGAGCCGATACTTGAAACCATGGGCTGATCCTTCTACCGGTTGAGGCAACCGCCACAGCACGAGTTCAGCAAAAGCTGACTCCGAATATAAGATACGCGTTGAGACGAGCTGTACGGCTTTCATGTTGGACATTGTGACAACATTCACGGTGTGTTGTCAATATCTCCAACAGTCGAGAGTGGGATCAAGAGGCCCAACGTCGTAGCTCAGGGGCGCGTCCCTTGGAGCGTAGCGTTAGAGGTTGCGGTCATTTGAGCTGAACGCGAACAGACTTGCCTTTGGGGGAGTGTTGAAACCGTGGTCTGTCCATTGTTTTCTTGCGAGAAGGGCTGGAGTCCAGAATCAAGTGCAACACTACCCTATCACCCTGATAAGAGCGGGAGTTATTGCACATGGGAAAGCAGTACAGTCATTTAAGTTCGGAAGAGCGAGCCTGCATCATGCTGCGCTTGCGTGATGGTTTCAGTTCGCGGGCTATTGCCCGCGAACTGAAACGCTCTCCGTCAAGCATCACGCGTGAAATCGCCAAACATCACCATCTGGCGGGCTGCTCAACGTTGCCCTATGAGGCAGGTCGGGCCAGCATGCGTGCCCACATGGCCCGGTTTCAGCGACGACGCCAGTGCAAACTCGCTCCCA